>JBDNIP010000519.1:0-5677 GCA_041688245.1 Algoriphagus sp. | reverse complement strand
TTGATCACAATTTTCATTCCCTGACCACCCAATACGTAGGAAGGTCTGACTAGAAGCGGGAAACCTATTGTCTTGCAAAGCTCCAATGCTTCATCTGTGTTGTGGATTGTACCAAATTCAGGATATGGCACTTCCAAATCCTTCAGTAATGTAGAGAATCTGCCGCGATCTTCTGCCAAATCCAACGCCTCAAAACTAGTTCCGATAATTTTAATTCCGTATTTCTCCAGCTTTTTAGCCAATTTCAAAGCAGTCTGACCACCTAACTGTACGATAACTCCCAGTGGATTCTCATGCAAAATGATCTCATAAATATGTTCCCAGAACACGGGTTCGAAATAAAGCTTATCCGCAATATCGAAGTCAGTAGAAACTGTCTCTGGATTACAGTTGATCATGATAGTTTCATAGCCGCATTCTTTCGCAGCCAGAACCCCATGAACACAAGAGTAATCAAATTCGATTCCCTGACCCACCCGGTTTGGACCTGAACCTAAAACAACTACTTTCTCACGATCTGAGGGAATCGATTCATTTTCATCTCCAAAAGTGGAATAATAGTAAGGAGTCTGTGCCTCAAATTCGGCAGCACAGGTATCTACCAATTTATAAACTCGCTTGATTCCCATTTCTTGGTAGCGCTTGTCAAAAACTTCGCTTTCCAAGCAATCTAATAAATGTGCAATCTGCCGATCTGCATAGCCTTTCTTTTTGGCAAGCTCCATAAGATCAGTAGAGATTGAATCGATGTTATATTTTTCAATTTCCCTTTCAAAATGAATCAATTCTTCAATTTGCTTCAAGAACCACTTATCGATTTGAGTGAGGTCATGAATCGTCCGGAAAGAGATTCCGAGTTTGAACGCATCATAAACATGGAATAATCTATTCCAACTTGGATTAGCCAGGGAATACAGAATTTTATCTTGATCCTTCAATTCTTTGCCATCCGCACCTAGTCCATTTCGTTTGATTTCAAGAGATTGACATGCTTTTTGAAGGGCTTCTTGGAAATTTCGACCAATTCCCATTACCTCGCCTACCGATTTCATAGACAGTCCAAGTCTTCTGTCAGAGCCCTTGAATTTGTCAAAGTTCCAACGCGGAATTTTTACAATCACATAGTCAATCGAAGGCTCGAAAAAAGCAGAAGTAATGCCTGTAATTGAGTTTTTCAGCTCATCCAAATTATAGCCTAATGCCAGCTTAGCTGCCACTTTTGCAATTGGATACCCAGTTGCTTTTGAAGCCAAGGCAGAAGATCTGGAAACACGTGGGTTAATTTCGATTCCAATAATTTCAGAGTTATCATGGCTTACGGCAAACTGCACGTTACATCCACCTGCGAAAGTCCCAATGCTATTCATCATCGTAATGGCATAATTCCGCATTCGCTGATAAGTAGTATCCGGTAAAGTCATCGCCGGAGCGACTGTGATCGAGTCGCCGGTATGGACACCCATCGGATCAAAGTTCTCAATAGAACAGATCACGATCATATTACCAATATTGTCACGCATCACTTCCAGCTCGTACTCTTTCCAGCCCATGATACTTTGCTCGATAAGCACTTCATGCACTGGAGAAGCTTGTAATCCCGCAACCAAATAATGTTCAAAATCCTCTTCCTTTTCTACAAAAGCTCCACCTGCCCCACCCAGGGTGTACGATGCTCTGATGATTAAAGGAAAGCCGATTTCTTGGGCTATTTCTTTACCCTGAAGGAAAGATGTAGCAGTTGCCCCTTTGCAAACGCCCACACCGATTTTTTCCATCAGCGCCTTGAATTTCTCACGATTCTCAGCTGTATCAATCGCCTCGATATCTACACCAATCATGTGGGTATTGAATTTTTTCCAGATTCCAGCTTTATCACAATCAATCGCGAGATTCAAGGCAGTCTGACCTCCCATGGTAGGAAGTACTGCATCAATATCGGGATGATCAGTCAAGATTTTAATGATTGATTTCTTTTCCAGCGGAAGTAAATATACATTATCTGCTGTCACAGGGTCAGTCATGATCGTCGCCGGATTGGAGTTAATCAGTGTGACTTTTACCCCTTCTTCACGAAGCGAACGAGCCGCTTGGGAACCGGCATAATCAAACTCGCAAGCTTGACCAATGACAATGGGACCGGAACCAATTAGAAGAACGTGCTTGATGCTACTGTCTTTAGGCATTAGATAGGGAGATTGAAGAGAAAGTTTTGCTTAAGTCCAAATTGGTGCAAAACTATAAAAATTATCCAAAGGGGCATGGTAAAACTTGATTTAATCACAAATGTAAGCGCTAAAATAAAATGGCTCATTTTACATGATGTAGAATGAGCCATAGCTAAAACTATTGAAGATCAATTAATTGAATCTTATATTTCTACTTTTTATAGTCAAGGACTTTTAAGGCCAGATACACAGCTACTGAATTGGAGCTATTTGAGATCAGATCAGAGCGGATTGATCCCGAGCCTGCTAAAAATAGTCTGAATCCCAATCTCCAAGCGGAAGAACTACCATATACGCTAATCACCACTGGAGAATAGGAGTTTAAAGAGAGTTTGATTGATTTTGAAGAAGAAAAAACAAGGCAGGCAAAACCGAAAAATTGAATATTATTTATAAACATATTTTTTTGTAACGGACATGATTTATCAATATGTGTATATCCGCGATTATATCAGTAAAAAGTAAAAGCGACTCAACACATGGTAGACACTAGCATTGCCAGTACTTCTCCAGATGGTTTATTGACAGGTCATCGGCCTGCCTCGCTGTGGCGGGCTTGCCTCGCTGTGGCGGGCCTTGTAGCCAAATAAGCAAAGAAAAAGAAGTTAATGGCATCATTACGGATAATCACTTAAACTATTTATCCTTTCTATTATCAGTTAATAATTAGCTTGGGATGAGACTTTTATGAACCTTCACCTTCTCAGCATTAACCAACCTCGCGGGTCAACAATTGGTATGTTTTTGCTGTTAATCAGAAGTGGATTTTTACTTAACACCACTGTTTTTATTCCCTTTTCTGTTTTCAGTTCAACAGGTAATCGGAAATCAATTCCCTCCAACGAAACTTCGAAACCTTTCTTTCCCTTTTTTGAAATTTTCACTACTGGAATTTGGGTCGTATATAAGTATAGTTGGAAAAACCCTTCAAGATCTTTTCCAGAATATGATTTGACAAAATCGATGAAATCACGGGTATTAGCTTGGTTTTCGTAGGTAAATCGTGTGTCGCCAGCGAAAGCTTTCAACATTGGAAAGAAAACATCATCCCCAAGTATCCAGCGCAAAGAATGCAACACATAAGCTCCTTTGGTGTAAATCTCTGAGTGATAAGCCTCCTCCTCGGTACTGTTGATCGGACTTACTACCGGTTTGGAATGGGTGATTTGCCTTAGCGTATTTTTGGCATTCTTAAAATAGGCCTCCTCGCCTCCATGCTCCCAATAGAACATCCAATCTCCAAAAGCAGTAATCCCTTCGTGAATCCAGAAATCTGCCCAATCCCCCACTGACACCTTATTTCCAAACCACTCATGACCTAGCTCATGGTGCAGTAAATTATCATAATTAACAGCACCCATTTTGACAAATCGGTAGTCATTGCCGTATGCGTTAATGGTCTGATGCTCCATGCCGAGGTAAGGAGTTTCGACTATGGCTATTTTATCATTTGGCCAAGGATATGCCCCAAAGTATTTCTCGTGAGTTTCCGTAGACACCTTGAGCACTTCCAAAATATCCTTTGCTTTGGATTTATTTTCTCGCAATACCCAAACATGCATTGGAACTTCCACACCAGAAACTGATTTGAAGTTCAACTGCTCTTCATGAAATATCCCCATGGTAAAATTGATCCCATAGTTATTAATCGGATAGTCTGTCGTCCAATAGTATGTCAATTTTTCGCCGATCTTCTTTACCTCATTCATGCGCCCATTAGCTGCAATAAAATAGGGTTTGGGTACAGTTATATACAAATCTACTCCTTCGGATGCCTCAGAAGAGGGATGATCCAATGCAGGCATAAAGATCTTCGCTCCTTCACCCTGAGAGGAAAAACCCATCCAATGATTCCCTATCTGATCTTTTTCCCAGGTAAATCCACCTTCCCAAGGTGGATTGAGGGCAATGGGGGTTTTCCCTTCATAGAAGACATCCACCGCATCACAGGTACAATCAATCAGCTGAATATCCAAGAGATCATTTTCATGGGAAAATTTAACTTCAGTTCCATTCATCTGCACGTTGGTCACCTGATATTCATCAATGAGATCCAGCCGAAGTATATCCAGCTTTTCCATGGAAGAAAAAGTAAACGTACTTTTGCCTTTGATCGATTGAGTATCGGGGAAAAGCTCCAGTTCCAATCGATAATGCTTCACCGCAAACTTTGCTTGTATTGGATCGATAGGACCACCCCAGTCCCAATTTTGGGCGAAACCAAATGATGTGAAAAAGAATCCAAAAAGTGAAATAAGGAGAGTTTTTTGCATGGCGGTAGTTACGATTGGTAGAATCAAATGATAAAATAAGTCTGATTTTTTTGGCTGTTAATTATTACTATTCTGAAGTCTGCGCTTTGAAATTATCTGGAAGGCTATGAAGCTTTTTCATTTTATGAGATAACATAACTGCAATCACCTCTAATAAAATGAAAATCAAATAATTAATAGTCAACAAGTTAATTCCCAATTTACTTAGATTCAAAATCTAAAGAAAAAAAGTACCATTCAGACAAAATAGAGTGATAGTACGAACATATTTCTCTGACATTAAAATCAAGACTGATTCTTGAAATCGATCTTAACATTATTCCTAAACGAACGTAAAGAGGTATTCTAATAATTGAAAGTCTAAGATTAGAAATAAGTAAGAGACCTATTCAAGTGCTTAGTATGCCGAAGCTAAAAAACTAGCTCCAATGGTCCAGTTCTTTACGGTTGCTAAGGGCAAAAGTAATTGCTGTAATCCCTATTGTAAGAAAATAAAAACTGAGAAATGTGGCTGACATGAGGTAGGAAATCAGTTGGGTTCGGAAGATCCATAGTCCAGGAAGAATGAAGATTACTCCTGTAACATATACCAATAATCAATCACTTTTGGGATCGACTTTAATAGTTATTCCATACTATTTAGGTTGAATCGTTTTTTTTATTAAATAAAAAAAACCTGACACAGCAGAACCTGCATAAAACAAAAAACTGCACTAAAGCGGTTTTCAATTAATCTTCGGTATAGTTGAAGCTATCTACTTGCTCCTTTACCCAGTCTTGATATTTCCAAGTCCTAAATTCGATCCAGTCGTTTTTATACTTAGACTCTTCAATCTGGAACTTAAATCCTGTGATTGGTTTTGGCTTGCTCAGTACATTAACCAAGTCTTCGGCTAAGGCACGTTCCTTCACTTTTCGATCTATAAAGTCCTGCATCATCTGATGCTCTTGCGCAGGCTCCATCTTAGTTAATTCAAGATAATTTTCAGGATTTTCATCAATTGCATCCAGAATATCTTCCTCGTCCGGGGTAAGATCATAGTTGAAGTAATCTTCATCATCTGGCATCTGGTAGATTTTCTTTTTATCGAGCTGATAAAAGCAAATATTTCCTTTCATGAGTTGGTGAGCAAGTTGCTCAACCTCTTTTTCTGTAAGCGAAAGCATTCGTGTCTTACA
>JBDNIP010000007.1:0-2106 GCA_041688245.1 Algoriphagus sp. | reverse complement strand
GTACTCTTCCTATACATCAATCAAGAAAGGGTAGTTGGGTATTCCCTAGTGATGCTAGCTCTAGATCTGAATCAGTTATGGGGAAATTCCAAATCTCTAGAAAACCGTTACTACGCCTTCGCAAAAAACGATGCAAAATTTTTATTTGAAAAAAGAGGAGTGATTTATTATTTGAAACTAGATAGTAACTGATAAAGATTTGTTCCTAACTGCTAAAATAACTGATCCTATTATTTAAGTAGTTAGGAGTAGAAATTGATATGAGTCTAAATGTTACTAATAAAACAGGTATGAAAAAATTAAGTACAGTGATTCTGACTTCTTTGATTTCCTGTTCCGAAAGAAAAGAAGTCAGTGAACCCGCTATCGATATGGATGAAATAACTGTTGTTGATACCTTCTTGACCATTACTGATTTTTCTGAAAGGTTTGGATCCGCTGGTGACGATGATACTATCTGGCAGTATCATGAGGAAATTGTACCAGAAGGGTACGTAGAGCGAATAGACGATAGCCAATTAGAAATAAATGGAATCGCAATCTTACCAAGTGAAAATTTGATAGTAGAACTTGATCTTGATAGAGACAAGAGAGTCCCGCCTAATATTTCATGTACGCTTAGATCTAGTGACGAAAAAATTTCGGCATTCATCCAAAACAAGGAATTGATCGCTATAAGTTTGAGTAGAGGAGTTTCTTTAGCGCTAGCCAAGGAGAATTTATTTGAGATGACTTTCGAAAAATATAAAAAGAAGTTTCCAAAATCATACAGTATGCGAAATTTTACGACGGATGCACCAGATATAATGTACTACCGGGAAATTGATTCTGTCAAAACTTTGGATTTCACAGCCCTACATACTGACTCGGGAAAGTTAAAATTAACGTGGGCAAATGGAAGATTGGAAAGAATGCAGTATTATTATTTCAAATGATAATGGCCATTTTACCCTCTCCTTTTGATCTGATACTGATAAAGTTTCGGTTAAAATACGGTTTAATGATATAGTAATAATGATTTCAGCAGGAGGTATTAGTTTACTCCTTCTTTATTTCAGGTATCTAAGCTTCAAGTTAATTTCACCAAGGAGTCTCAGTTTTTAGAAATAGAAGTTTTGGAGTTAATCCTTTTCCTCCATCTTCTGCACATCAGGTATATCCTGATACCATTGCTCCTTAAAAATCTCTTTAATAGCTGCACTGAAACATTTAAAACTATCCAGATGGTTACAAAGGGTACGGCCAAAAAAATAGCTAGCTAATAAATGGGCTATTTTCAACTTAGAGTGCTGGTACAAATAGGATCAGAATGCTTGTTACCATCCCCATAGTAAGTCGGTAATTTCTCATCTTTTTCAAAAAATTGGTCCAAGGAATAAACTCGATAGCATCTTCTCTTGTTATACGCCCAATGAAAGGATTCCGATTCTCACAATTCGTACCCACCCAAGATCCTGAAAAGAACACTTTCGAGAACTTGCTCAAAATTTTTCTACAACTGGTTACTATGACTGGAGGCGATGTAGCTGAGGCACTTAGCTGGCTAACTAACCTTGATAAACGTCATAACATGACCAATCCAAATTATGGGATTGGAGACTTTATTGAAGACCTAAAGTCAAAAGGTTATATGACCGAAGAAAACCAAAAAGGAGAATTTAAAATCACCGGAAAGGCTGAGCAAACTATCCGAAAGTCGGCATTAGAGGAGATTTTTGGAAAATTAAAACGCAGTAAAACCGGTCAGCATAAAACCACTCATTCTGGAGAAGGAGATGAGCAAGGAACCGATAGGCGACAGTATCAATTTGGTGACAACTTAGATCAAATTGCATTAACTGATTCCCTTCGGAATGCCCAAATCAATCATGGACTTTCGGGAGATTATTTGCTTACTGAGAGCGATCTGGAGATCAATGAAAAAGAATTTAAATCCCAGACTTCAACAGTGTTGATGATTGATATTTCTCATTCCATGATACTTTATGGTGAAGATCGAATTACTCCAGCGAAGAAAGTTGCTATGGCTCTGGCAGAACTTATCAAAACCCGCTACCCGAAAGATACTTTAGACATTATTGTATTTGGTAATGATGCTTGGCAGAT
>JBDNIP010000518.1:0-1091 GCA_041688245.1 Algoriphagus sp. | reverse complement strand
TTCGAGCGGTGGATTCATAGCAGGCAAATCCCAAAATTTCATTTCCTCTTTGCGCCAGCCATACTGAAACTGGCTGTCTGCTAAACGCCACTTCTACTTCCGATTTCCAATAAGATCCGAATTGCGCCATGACCCATTCTGCCACTAAATACTTCTCCGGCGCGATGGCATGTCGAAAGATGATTTTCTCTTTCTTCAGGAGTTGTGCTTCCTTTTCTGAGCAATCCGGAAGTCCGATAAGTCGAACGAGCATATCTTTCATAGCAGGGAAATCAAGGGATTTGGTATACTTGAGTTTGGACGATTCTACCAAAATGGTCGATCCAGCGAACAGAAATGTACTTGGTGTTTAGGCTAGTCACCTCAAGCGTACGGGCACGACTTCCGCCCACCCAAACTGGATGGATTTCAGCATCAGCTAGGCCGCTAAGCTCATTTACTCCTTGGATCATGCCGTAGCGGATGGCAGGATCGAGTGGTCTTTCTAAGTTGATTTGTATGACTTGGCCACTAGCTTTTACTTTCAACACCTTCGGAATATCAATAATTGATGGAGTTTTAGGTTGGAAGGCAGGAGGCAGGGTAGGCTCATTATAGAGTTCCGATTTCAAGAGCTGCGCTATGTCCTGATTTTTCATCATCATGGACTTGGCAGAGAAAAAAGTATTACCCTGAATCTGAGGAAGTGTCCGCGTGTACGAAACTTGCGTGTTGATCTCTCTTGGGTTTTGCCATGCCTTATCCGAATCTTCACGGATTTTATACGGCCCATTTCCTACATATACATTGGTGCGATTGGCATTATTGGACCACCAATCATTCAGCTTACGATGAGAGGCCAGTGGGTGCTCCATGCTCCAGTAGATTTGCGGAATCAGGTAATCGATCCAGCCGTTTTTCATCCAAAGAATCACATCTGCATAGAGATCATCGTAATTGGTCTGTCCAGCGCGGGTTGGAGATCCTTTCGGGTCTTTATCTTGATTTCGCCAAACCCCAAAAGGTGAAATACCGAATTGCACCCATGGTTTGCTAGTCTTTATAGTCTGATTCAGTGCGAAAATCAACTCGTTGACATTCTGTCTTCGCCA
>JBDNIP010000517.1:0-1422 GCA_041688245.1 Algoriphagus sp. | reverse complement strand
TTATACCACTAACCTAATTTTCTTTGCTCAACTGGCAGTAACACCCGCCACAGCGAGGCAAGCCGATGACGTTCCGATAGCCATCGAAAGAAGTATCAGTAATGCTACTGTTTACCATATATTAAGCTGCTTTTTGATTTTTACCGGTGCAATTGCGGATACACAAAATAAAATTTGAGTTCATAAAAAAAATTATTGTCAATACGGTAATATCTAAAAAGAGAAAAAGTATACTTAAATAGTATCTCTCTTTTAAGGAGCATCTCTTTACAATCCCCGCTGATGATTTCCGGCTTGGCCAAGGTGGCGAATCATCTCAGTGGATTTAATTATTATCTTTTTTTCAGGAGTATCTATTGTACACAAAACGTTTTTAAATTCATCGATCAGGCTCACTTTAGACAGTATAATTCTGTAATCGCCAGTCTTTGTAAGCTTGTCACTATTTTAAACCCTGTGTAAATTGGGCCATTTCGGCTGACCAGTACTAATTTTTTTCCATATGAAATTTCAACAAGCAGTGCTTTTGGAAAAGTAAAATCAGGTTTGAATTTTCAAATTTATTCCTGCTTCTAATCCATAAAAAAGCTAAAATTTGAATGACTAATGTCAAAACGCGTATAATCCAACAATTTTGACCTTCTATTTATCATACTTTTAGACTTTAAATCATAAAATTTTTGGCCTTTCGCCACTCCTTTTGAAAAACACGCTTAAAGCAATTTTTGATTTTACTTCCGGTGCTCCAATTATTATTCTAATAAATAGTCAGTGGGTAAAACTGGGTTAGATTTGCAACTACACCCGAGTACCAAGATCAATTTCAAATTAGTTTAATGAGTTCGTTCCTATTGCAAATTGGATAGGAGAGCGTACTGACATCCGACTACTCTACGGAACTATTCCTAGGCGCCTGCTTTTACACTTAGCCAAGTGCAAAAAAACACAATCTCTCCCACTTTTATCACATCGGGCTTCCTGAGCGGGTTACATTTGTGCGACTCTGAACCTAAAACCTAATCCGTTTGTCCGGAACCTTACACACTTAACACAACATGGAAGAATTTTTACTAACCCAACGATATACGAGTTCCGGAGAGCCTGAATTGGGAGTGGGCATTGTGACAGAATTCAGCAAAGGAAAGGTGCGGATCTCTTTTCCTGCATCAGACGAAGTGAGACTGTATTCAATAGAAAGCGCGCCCTTGCTCCGAACGATTTTCAAACCGGGGCATATCCTCGTAGATCAACAGGGACAATCAATTGTGATTGAAGAAGTTATAATCCAAGATGGGCTTTATGTGTACTACGGACAGGGCCGAGAGCTAAGCGAGGCTGAGCTTGGGGAGGTATCCAATTCGCATACGGTGGATGATCGACTTTTTGCAGGAGATGTGGATTCGCCCGAGATGTTTGCCTTGC
>JBDNIP010000516.1:0-2914 GCA_041688245.1 Algoriphagus sp. | reverse complement strand
TATAGCCTTGCTGCGAATTAGGACAGCGGTAATTTCCATCGTTGGTATTGAAGATGATCTCATGAGCTGTTCTTCCGGAGACATCGTAGCTATCTCTTCCCTTGCCGTAATAAATCGAATACCGAACAGTGCTGAGCATGTGCTGAATCGCCCGCTGAATCAACGATATTTTTACATCATTTTCTCCCTGAAGCACATGGCCGAGCGCATGAGACAGGACTAAAGCGCGACAAGAGCGCATCGTATCTACAAAAAGTGAATGTGGTCCATTGAAGGAATAGATAAAACCTCCGTCAGATATCGTCGTCCATCGGGTAGCTTGCACCGCTCCACTTACTTTGAGGGCGAGTTTATAGAATTCCTTTTCCCATTCTGAAGCAGCGATTTTTCCCTCCTGAACCAGGCGCAGCAAATTTCCATAGGTGCTCACATTATTGAATCCATGATCATGGACTCCGGTATGAGTCAGGTGAGGAGCCATCTTTTCGACGGTATTCTTTCTGCCGATTTCAAGAAATTCTGAATCTCCAGTGGCATCAAACTGAAGTAAAGCAGCGCCATATTGAAAGCCCTGAGTCCATTCCGTCCAGCCTCGACTGACATAGACTCCTTTTTCAGTGAAGACTGGCGCACCTTTGTTGGGGTCAAGTGATCGCTCGAGTAAATGGATTTTTTGACCGGAAAGCTCCCAAAATTGCTTTAGTGGAGCATCTAAGCTTGCTATCGAAATGGTAGGATCAAGCTTCATCGTATGTCTTTTGAGTAAAGTGATGTTTGAGCATCAAGACTGTTGTGACGAGGGCTAAAATCCCATATATCATAATGTCCAGCGGCTGACCCAAGAGCTGATTGGGAACAATCTCTATTAATGATAAAATAAAATAGCCTAAACTAAGGCTGGAAATTAAAAGTAATTCTTTTGGGGGATTCTTGAAAATAACTGCCCCTAACACTACTGGGGCAATCATCGAAGTGCCAGTGAAACTCACTCGTGCAAGCAAGACCAATTCGTCAGTCATGTAAGTAGAGAAAATCAATACAATGATGGAAAATATCAAAATGGAGATTTTCGTTGCACGCATATTTGCCTGATCTGAACCTGTAAGCAAGGATCGTAATTCGGTGCCTAAGGCAAAAATCTGGGCATTAGTTGTCGAAAGGCAGGCAGCAAATAAGCCAACCACCGCCAAAGCTGCAACTGGCACGGCCTGATCAAATAAGAGTGCTTGGGTCAGAAAGTCGGCAGTACTGGCCTCAGGATATTGGATTGCCCCATAAAGCCCAATAAAGGCAGTCGGAAGAATCACCAAAATCGCAAAAACTCCAACAGCATAGGCCATTTGATGAACTGATTTCAAATTTTTCATCACCACCAGTCGGGTAGCAAACTGTGGCTGTGAGACCGGAATCAGTACAATAGCAATTGTCGAGGCGATTAAAAACTGTGGACTGAAAAGTCCTTTAGGTCCGGGGAGGCTGAGGAGACCCGCATCTGACTCGGTTACTTTAGCCATCGCTGCCTCAAATCCTCCAGCCACCTTGAGGCAAGTAACTCCAATAATCCATATTACCGCCAGCGTAATTACACCTTGGATGGCATCGCTGTATACAATCGCTTTCAAGCCACCGATTTGTGAGTATACTAACATGATCACGACCAAAATTGTAGACCAAGCCCAATGGGGCAGCATTACCGGAAAAGCAGCATCTAGGAAAATCGAAATGCCACGAATTTGAATCGAAACATATGGGATCAGAAATAAGAAGGAACTACCAAAAAGCAAGTACCCCGCATACCGATTACCATAGCATGACCTCATCAGTCCAGCCACGCCTTGGTAGCCGACCAAAGCGGCTCTTTTCCGAAGTGAATAGCCAAACCATACCAGCAAGAAGACCATCAAGGTATCCGAAAGGCCTAATAAAATCCAAGCTCCTACGCCTTGGGTTCGGAAGAAATCCGGCATTCCCATAAAAGTAAATTCACTGAAAAGAGCTGCCGAAAAGGTCAGGAATCCAAGTATTGCTCCGATGTTAGAACCACCGAGTATGAACTCATCCGAGCTTTGATCTTTTCGATAAGAGCGGTAGGAGGCATAGGCAAGCATACCCAGAAAAATAGTAAAAAAAAAGATTAGCCAGCTGATCATGATTTGGACGGTTCTTCGTAAGGAAAAATTTTGGATGCTAAGTAAGTGGCAAGCACTATTAAAACACTTACTAAAAATCCAGACCAAAAAATAAATGGAATTCCCGCCAGAGTAGGAGTGATTTTATTTTCTTTGAAAATAATCAAGAAAGAAACCAAAGTCAGTATAATGATAAATGATACGAGGAGTCTCCAGATTTTTTTTTTCATATGAATTGATTGAGCTTATTTGGTTGAAGGGGTAATTTTTTGGTTTTTATGTTAATAAATCCGATTATCCCCAATGATGCCAGTGGCCTCTTTTTCTTTGCTAATCTGGCTGGAAGACCGATAACAGATGACCCGAAGTACCTGCAGTCACCTTCCCTAACTAGCGTTGACCGTTTGGTTCAATTGCGAACACACAGTAATAAACTCGAAATAGCGATTATGTCTTTTATTTTAAGCGTTTTAAGGTTGACTTTTTTAATTTTTATTCGAATGGTTTTTAAAATTGAGTTTCCATAACTTTACCACAGAAAACTGCACAGATTCTCACAGATGAATTTGTATCGGAAAAAGAAAGTCATTGCGTCCAGCCTCTGGAGCAGCAGGACAAGGTGGCAGCATAATAAATGTCTATGTGAAGCTAGTTTCTATGTGTTGATCAATTTTGTTCTTCCGAAAAATCGTTTCCAAGCTCCCGTAAATACATTGGTTTCCAAAAAGTAATTCTGGGCGGGAGCGGGTTATTTTGCTATCCGGTTTACCATGGGTTTCACCCAT
>JBDNIP010000515.1:0-4387 GCA_041688245.1 Algoriphagus sp. | reverse complement strand
GAACTTTATCCGCATTTTTCAATTCTGAGGTCATCAAATAACCACAGACTTTATCGCTGAAAAACTGAGCGATTACTGAGGTGGAAGCATGTGCCCGGTGTGCTGTGCCAAAGGCATCATTTACATAGATTTCACCTAGTCAGGCAAGTTTCTTCGCAAAATCCTTATCGCCTTTCTCTTCCTCTTTGTGAAATCGTAAGTTTTCTAGAAGTAGAACCTCACCCGGTTTTAATTCCAAGGCAATAAGTTCCGCTTCTGTACCAATACAATCTTGAGCAAACTTCACTGGACGACCCAATGCTTTTCCCAATGTCACTACAATATGTCGAAGTGAGTATTTATCATCTTCAACACCTTTGGGTCTACCTAGGTGAGACATTAAGATAGCTGATCCGCCATCATTCAGAATCTTTTCAATCGTAGGGATCGCTGCTCGGATTCGTGTATCATCGGTTACATTAAAGTCCTTATCCAAGGGGACGTTGAAGTCCACTCTGACCAGTGCTTTCTTTCCTTTAAAGCTCAGATTATCTACAGTTTTAACACTCGAATTCATAATAGGTTGTTGGTTAATGTCAATAAAATATTGCGGCGAATTTATTAAAGATTGAGATAAAATCTTCCCTTTCGGTTTGATCTATTTATTTTCAATAGGGATACTGCGATTATTCTACGTGCCAAATCTAATTTTTAGGCATTTTGGCTTCGATTTGTACTTGAATTACCTGTAATTAAAAATGGACAGTACGCTACCCCAGTTTTTAGTATTTATTATCCAATTTGCAGCTGCTATCCTCTAGTTGCTGAAGCCCTTTTCAATCGATCATTTATGGCTTTTCCCAAACCATGATCCGGTGCCAATTCTGCTAAAATAAAGTCAATGTTCATACCATCCAAACTTCGCATCGCTGCGAAAAGATTAGCAGCAGCCTCTTTCAAATCACCGACTTTGCTAAGTATGATTTGCTTTTCAGACGCTACTTCTTCAGAAAAATTCTGAAACGATAGCACTCCAAAATATTTTCCCTGACTGGCGTAATGCGGAATCAACTTATTCAAATCTCCTAAAATAAAAGGCTTAGTCGGCGCATAGTGACTTTCTAATAGCCCGGGAGCTTGTGGATTTGAACTACTGTGATCTTGAAGCTGCACTTTACCCACGACTCCTTCAATCAGATCGATCTCCAAGCCACCTAGTCGATAGACTATAATTTCATCACCTTCCATCCCAACGATCGTACTCTCCAATCCTACAGCGCTAGGGCCACCATCTAGAATCATCGGGATAAGCTCCCCTAACTGTGCATTCACATGAGCTGGAGTAGTCGGACTGATGTATCCAAAAGGATTCGCACTTGGCGCTGCCAGAGGGAAATCAAGTGCGCGTAGTAGCTCCAAAGTCAGCGGATGATCGGGTACTCGAATTGCCACTCGATCCAAACCGGAAGTGACTAGATCAGGGATTTGAGGTGCTTTAGGCAAGAGAAGGGTCAGAGGTCCTGGCCAAAATTTTTCCGCGAGCTTGTGAAGTGCTTTTGGAAATTCTAAAATATATTGGTCTACTGCTTGGATAGAAGCCACATGGATGATCAATGGGTCAAAACTTGGTCGATTTTTAGCATCGAAGATAGCTGCAACCGCCAGCGGATCTAGCGCATTTCCTGCCAATCCATAGACCGTTTCGGTAGGAATTGCTACCAATTCCCCTGATTCAAGGAACTGTTTAGCCAAATTAAGATCAGTAGAAATTGCCACAGGAATTACTTACAAAAATCGTCTACCCAAGTTTTTGCCTCAGTAAAGCCCATTGAGAGAGCAACTTTCAAATCTGCACAGCCTTCCTCTTTTTGTCCCAAAGCACTCATCCGAGTCACACCAAGTAGGTAATATGCCGCTGCATTTTTGCTGTCCAAATTCACTGCATTAGTTAAAGATTCGAGTGCACTGGCAGGATCATTATTTCCCAATTGGGCCTTACCTCTATTAAAATAAACTAATGCTTGATTGGGATTTACCTTGAGTGCCGCATCAAAATCAAATAAAGCATCTTCGTATTGTTCCATACTTAACAAGGCTAGCCCACGATTATAATAGACATCTGTTTGGGCTGGATCTAAACCGTTCGCCATGTTAAAGTCTGCTACTGCCTGCTTGAAATTACCAAGTTCGAGATTGGAATTTCCCCGATTGAACCATGGCTTGTAGGAGACAGAATCTGATGCTATAGCTTCAGTGAAAACTGGAATCGCTTTATCATACTCTTTCAGCTGAAAAAGTGCCACACCTTTAGCATTCAATGCTTGATTATTTATTGGGTTCTTCTCCAAGAGCCTATCGAAGTATTCAATTGCCTCTTTCCAGGATTGAGCATCCATCTTTGCCATACCGGCTTTCAACAATTCCTCCTCAGAGGGCGCACAATTTGTAAACAAGGCTAAGAGCAGACCTACAATCAGAAGTTTTTTCACAATCAGAATTTTGCATAAAGATAGGCAATCGCCTATTTTCAATCTGTCTTAGCTGAAAATTTCTCTCGGAACTTACCGGGAATGGGAGTAGTCTACATCGAATGACGGGCTACCGATACCATCACACAGGTGCAATGTGCAAAGGTCACTGAAGTTCCATCAGCAGTTTTTCCAATCAAATATTGCTCAATATCAAAGGAAGCATTGCCCAACCTTGAGCACCTGACTAAGCCTGTGACCTGATCACCTAGATGGATAGGCTTGTAATAATCGATCGCTACTCGACCGACCACGGTTCCGATTTCCATAATATCCCATTCAAACAGGTCATTCAAAAAAGAAGCTCTTGCGTGTTCGAAATAGCTGAAATAGACACCATTATTTACGTGGAGATAGGCATCAATATCCGAAAACCGAACTTGAATTGGAATAGAAAAATCAAAAGTCTCGATGAGCTCCTGTGGGTCAGGTTTTGTAATCAATTTGTGCGGAATTAAAGTAAAATCTCAGATTTACTGGTCTTTTCGAGCATTCGGAGGATGGACGGATTATATCCAATCACATCTTGGACGGAATCAAAAGCCACCCAAGCGAGGGAAATACTCTCATTACTTTTTATCAGACTCTCGGTTAGATCTGCTTCCAATATGTAACGCACATCAAAATGAAAATGCTGGGGCACATGCGGCCGCTCGGGAATAATATGCATATCAAGATCGAAAATGGTCTCATCCACAAATTCCAAACTCTTCAAGCCACTCTCCTCCTGTGCTTCTTTCATTGCTACTTCCAATAGATTTTCGTTGCCGTCGGCATGTCCCCCTAATTGAAGCCAACGACCTAATTTGCGATGCAAGGTCAATAGGGTATGTGTTCGGTTCCTGTTGACTATCCAAGCAGAAGCAGTAAAGTGACCAGCTAATCGATCCCGATCGTAGGCTTGTGGATCATCCGTAAGTGCTATGAAATCTTCTATGAACCTAGCCTCCTCTTCATAAGGAGTTCGATACTTACTGAGTTGATCGCTTAATTTATTCCTATTCATGAATCGTATTTTTAAATAATTGGTTTGCTAGTTCCTCAAAGGGCATTGGATCCTGATAAAGTCTGTCGGAGTAAAATGTCGCCAATACCTTCAAGTAGTTAGGTTGATTATTCAGAGTTACTTTCTCAATTGCCAAATTTCCATAGAGCTGAGAGATCGGCTCATTTTCCACAGGAAGCTGCAAAGGGGGTTTAAAATAAAATTTTTCCGTAATTCGAACTTCATCGTTTATTTCTTCCAATTTTCGATCTGAACTCACCTGCTGATACCCTAAAACTAAAACTCTTTGCGCAAAAGTCAAGAAAACATGTGAAAAAGTTTTAGGAGAAAAGAAATCCTCATAAGTTATCGCAAAACCCTTTGCATACTTGGAATCAAGAATATGGACTCTGGGCATTTCTTCCAGTTTGAGTTTTTTTAACTCATAATTTCTAAAAAGCTTTGCTAAAACTACCGATCCTTCCGACCCTTCAGCCCAGACTTTGGCCAGCTCCAAATCAATAGGTTTATGTTCAATATTTTGTTTGTGATTCATCTGGGTCCGCTCACCTGATTTGAAAAGACTGGCGTATAAATCGTCGAAAAAACTACCCATTACGTTTTATGCTGAATTTACCCATTGCCGATTGAACTACCTGCTCTTCATCTATCAATTTTCTAAGTACATGAAGGTTCATTTCGGAAGTAGGAATACGAAGTTGGTCAAATAATTCTTGTTTTGACAACTCTTGGTTCTGGCTTAAAGTTTCTAGGATTTTCTTTTTCAGCTTCATTTCCGCCATTTCTGGCAGCTTAGACTTCCTGAAACTAATACACCAATCACACACTCCGCAATGCTGATCTGTATGCTCTCCAAAGTATTCTTGAATAAACT
>JBDNIP010000514.1:0-1094 GCA_041688245.1 Algoriphagus sp. | reverse complement strand
TTGGACCAGCGGCCATTAGTTCTTCATAGAGTTTGTTTCGGCTTTCAAATCGCTTAGTATCCATTCCCACAGGAGGCCTTACAGCATCTAATCCAGCCGTGGGGTCGGGAATTAGAAAGGGGCCAAATTCCGATCCTAAAAATCCAGCACTGTGAAAAGCTTTCAATTCTTCGCCCTCACCTACCGAGAATCGCTGACCGATATTGATGAAGGGTGGGATTACTGAATTTAGAGCACCTTTTTCTTTTGCAATCCAGCTTCCAAGATGTGGCACCACCACTGACTGTGGAGGTTCGTAGCAGGTATGGAAATGATATTGATGCCGAGTGTGCAAAATATGTCCTAAATCGGCCGCTTGATACGATCGGATCAAGGTGCCTTTGTCCATCACAGCGGCAATATTTTCCAAACCTTCGGAAAAAAAGATATCATCCAGTTTGGTCGGGATAGTTGGGAATGTGCTCAACACTTCCTTTGCCTCCATTCCTTTTCGGAAAGGGGTGTATTTTTTGGGATCAAAAGTCTCCGTATGAGCCATGCCTCCAGCCATGAAAAGTAAAATTACCGAGTCGGCAGTACTTGGAATTCTGCTTTCGCAAGAGGAAAGTAACCCTGCCAGCGGGCTGCCCATACCCAAAGTGGCTAATGTAGCAGCACTGGTTTTTTTAAGAAAATCTCTACGAGTGTTGGATGTATTCATGGCTTAATAGATCATTTGGAACTCAGGTAATAGGAAAATAGACCAAAGTAAGTCTTGAGTTTTCGTTGCTTCGGTTTTTGCACCATAAACACGCTTGGCCACTTCTAGCTCTTCCGGGGTAGGCGCTCTCAATAGCGCTTGAGCGAATAATTTTAATGTGAGCTCCTTAGGGTCTGAATAATTCAAAACCCATCGCACTCCACCTTTTTCTAAAGCAGTATTCAGCTTTATCCCATTTGTCAGTTCCAAAGCTTGAAGCAAACTCGCTTGAGAGTCCCTACTGGTAGAAACTATTTCACGGTTTGGCCTTCCAAGCGAGGTCAGAAAGGGATTGTTAGCAACAAGAGAAGCGCGGGCAAATTCGGCTTTATTCCCAAACTCAGGAATCAATTCA
>JBDNIP010000513.1:0-1896 GCA_041688245.1 Algoriphagus sp. | reverse complement strand
AGAATTTTATGTTTTTTTCAATGCTGATATTTCTGGCATAAACTAAGATCCCGAATGCCTGACCAATAAATAGGACAGCATCTTTTCTGAAAATTGCATACGAAGCAATCATCACCGCACCAACAATACTGATATACCAAAAACTAATTGGAAAATGAGACTCCTTTTTTTGCTCGGCATAGTACCACTGGGCAAAGAACCTACCGGTAAAGAACACCTGACCAATACTCCCCCAAGTCAGCAGTAAAGTCTCAATCTCTGGATTAGAAAGTAAGGCTGGGAAAGAAAAATCACCTAAAAAAAGATACCCAAAGAAGGTAAATGGCATTACTAAAATGAAGAGTCTAATCCATTTTGGAAACTTAGTCCAAGCATTCTGAAGTTGGAGATTTCTGATATAAATAAAATATCCAAAAACCTGCCCTCCTACGATTACGATATCTTGGCGAAAAGTCCCATAAACCATCAATAAAAAGGAAGAAAGAATGCTTAGTTGCCAGAAAATTAAGGGAGAAAGTACTTTTCCTGCCTTTTCGGAGCGAATCAGTTGAATGATAAATCGAGCTGAAAACAGCCCCTGGGCCAAAAATCCAAGTGAAAGTAATGCAGCACCTTTCATAGATTTAGAATTTCTGACAACGTTTCTGAGTTCTGGATTTGATGGTTTATCTTACGCTTCATCATCCATCGCACGCCGAACGTATCCACAACAGGCCCAAGCGATCGATTGAGAAAATTGAATTTACTTTTCCCATTTTCTCTGGGAAAATGAGCAATTGGGATTTCCTTGACTTTACCTCCTTGCATCAAGATCAAAGCGGGAATGAATCGATGCACTCCAGAAAAATGAGGTAAAGCAAGTGCGTATTCTCTTCGGATGATTTTGAGTGGACAGCCAGAATCTTTTACACCATCATGAAGCATCGAATCCCGAAACCAATTTGCAAATCGAGAGGTAAGCTTTTTTACTGAGGAATCTTTTCTACCTATTCGCTGCCCAAGCACTAGATCAAAGGAATCCAGGTAGTCTTCGAATTTCAGGAAATCAGTGGGTCTAGTCTGAAGATCTGCATCGATGTAGCCCAACCAGTCCGTTTTGGCATATTTGAAACCTGCTAGAATCGCCGCACTTAATCCTCTGTTTCGATCAAAGGAAATGAAATGGAATCTTTTATTTGTTTGGCATAGCTTTCTGATCTTAGCCAGACTACCATCTGTGGAACCGTCATCTACAAGGAGTACTTGAGGATTCATAGTGGATTTCTCGAAATAGGGCTGGAACTCTCTTTCTAACATATCAATCCCGTCTACCTCATTGTAAATCGGGACGACTATAGTCAGCTCTTTCATTTTTGTATCAAGGGAGCAAAGCTGCAACTACTGATCTTCATAATAGATTAATAGATTCTTAAGATTTGCTTAAAATCATTTCTCCGGAAGCCAAGACACCACACCTACCATGCTGTCAGCTGTACCATAATAGAGTAGCCATTTACCTTCCAAATAGGCTAAGCCCTCCAAAAAAGTAGTACCCTCTGGATATTGACCTGACTTCTCAAATGGTAAAGTCGGCTGAATGAATGGGACTTCTGCCCGATCTAAAAGTTTCCAAGGTTCTGATACCGAAAAAAGGGCCTGACCACCCGTGTAGACTCTATTTCCAAGATTTTCAACTCCGACTTGTTGAGAATTTCCGGCATTGTAAAGGACCACAATTCCATCTTTGGTCAACACTGGCGGTGGCCCTGCCTCTACCAACCAAGAATCAAAATATCCCGGTCTGGGACTCAAGACAGGTACTCGATTGCCTTCATGATTTTCTACTGGCTGCCAATGGATCAAATCTTCTGAAGTAGCAAGCCAAATGTGGGGAACTCCATAATACATCCAATATTT
>JBDNIP010000512.1:0-11377 GCA_041688245.1 Algoriphagus sp. | reverse complement strand
CAATATGAAAGCTTCCTTGCCAGGGAATGTTAAATTTAAGTGGTTGACTCAATAAAATCAATCCACGACTAGGTTCAATATCTGATTCCTTCCATAATTTTTGAGTAAAGGCATTTGTGCAGATGGCAATCTGATTAGCTTTAAATTCAAATACACCCTCTCCTGCCGCATCCTCAGCAAGGACAATTCCCTCATCTTTATTGATTTCCACAACCGATATACCGGTCAAGATCCGAACTCCGGAACGATGTGCTAAGTCCCATAGTGCATTCATATATTTGCCGGAGTCTAACTCACCCTCAAACTGATTTTTCACAACTGACTGGATAGATTCAGAAAAGCCAAGTCGCTCTTTCTTCTTGACTTGGGAAAAAACATCTCTTTTAAATATCGGCTTCAGTAGCTTATTGATAGAAGCTAATTGATCCAAAGCTGGTAATTGAGATTCATCCAGAAGCTCAAAACCATGGGAATGCTTATACCCTAGAGTAGCATTTCCGAATTTTTTTCTAATGGAGCTAATCCCCAAATATCTCCGCTCCACTAGCTTGACGACCTCTTCTTGAGTCATATTCCATAAATCATCGAGAATTTCCGTTAAGCTCCCCAAGCAAGCAAAACCTGCATTCTTGGTGCTCGCCCCTGCAGGGAATATTCCCCGCTCCAAAACCAAAACTGTTGCCTTAGGATTTTTTTTCTTAAAATGTATGGCAGTAGATAAGCCAACAAATCCTGAACCTACCACGATAAGATCGTAGTCAAAAAAATGTTTTGTTTCCCAATAGCTGAACATTCCTACTCAATTAAATAATTTTAAACCTAGAATTAGTATTTTCATAAATCTAATTGATATTATCCCAAAATGCCATGAGAAAAATAGATATACTCCTCGAAGAATACGGACAAAGCCATCAAAATGCTACTAATAAGCTTATTCATTGGTTTTGCGTTCCGGCAATTTTTTTTAGTATTGTGGGTTTGGTATTTAGTGTTCCGGTTGGTCCCCTCCCAGAATTATTACCATTTCTAGAGAACTTTGCGAATTGGGCGACTATAATTCTGGTTTTAGTATTAATCTATTATGTTTCGCTTTCTGGACCATTGACTTTAGGAATGCTTTTCTTTTCTGCACTTTGTCTTGCATTGGTAAATTTTCTGGACCTGATTTTTCCAGGTTTCTTATGGATAATTAGCTTGGGAGTCTTCCTTATTGCTTGGATTGTTCAATTTTACGGTCATAAAATAGAAGGGAAAAAGCCCTCTTTTTTAAAAGATATCCAATTCTTAATGATCGGCCCAGTTTGGTTGATGCATTTTATTTATAAGAAGTGGGGGTTCTCTTACTGATTACTGCGGAATAGAATCCTTAATCAGGTGCGTGCCAAATAGCACTTTCAACCTTGCAAGTGCCATTTGATTCGAAGAAGTAGCCATGCTACTCAGTATAGATCTCTTCTCTCTAGCGGTTAATCTCCAGTTAAGAGAAGCTCTTTGCATGTTTTGCTGACTTTCTGTTAATTCTTCTACTTGTACCTTCTCAGGAACATATTCAAATTCCACCTTTTCTAATGGAAACGGCATTGATTCGGCCATGTAATTGAATAGTACCTCATTCTGTATTGTTTGGGCATTAGCCCAATTGGAGTAAATATTCTTAAATGGCGTAAACATTCGTTGAAAAATATTAGGGGGTAGAGTAGGTTGGATTTCAACTGACTTTTCAGAATCACGAATCGTGACCATGACGATACCGGAAGTATTTTCTGCAATCCATTTTTGGAAAACATATAGAAATCTCAGGCCATCTTGAATCCCGAAATTATCCGATAACCCCGTATCCATTGTCTCCATAATAGGTTCAGAGGGCAATTGTATATTTGGAGTGATAAAAGGGAAGGTGGCACTCATACGCAAGGCCGATAAAAACCGAAGATTTCCAGCATCATGCTTGACAAAAAATCGAAGAAAATCGACCGATTGCTTTTTCTCCGCAGAACCAGTTTTACCTAAGACTGAAGTCCCAAAAAATGACATGGATTGTGGGGAGATGAACAATTTCCTACCGTCATTAGTGATTAAAGCCGTCACTGGCAGCAGCGGTATTTCACCTTTTGATTCTGGAATCTTGTAGGCACTTAGTGGTTTATCTAAAACTCCTTCCGTATTGATATTCAGTTGATTTTCGAAAGCATAGCCACGATCCTTCAAATAGGATCGACCGCCATATTCATAATGTTGATTTCGAATTAATAAGTCATTGACCAAAAGGCTGAAAATAATTGGATTGAGATTATCGGCAGAGATTTGATTCAGATACTTTCTATCTAAGGGATTAACTGCTGAATCTTGTAAGGATCGAAGATAAATCTCTCGAAAAAAAGCTGCCCCTAATACTCCGCCCGAAGCACCAGTCAGTAGTTCGGTATGCTTTAAAATCCCTCCTGAATCTATTTCATAGATACTTTGCATGACTTTCACCGTCCACAAAGCAGCTCGCTGGCCTCCACCACTAGACGCCATAATTACTAATTTTGGTTTAGTCTCGCTAGGGAATTTAGCCTTCCAGTTATTTAGTATTTGAAGAATTTGATTCTTGTCTTTGGCTACAGTATCCTCATGAAGCAAAGAGTCGAGATGGGATAGTGTATATGCTACAGGAGAAATATCATAATCCATCCCAAAAGCTTCGTGAGGACGATTTAAAAAGCTGGAATTGGAGAAATAATTGATCATCAACACAAAAATGATAACGGCAACTGTAGCCCACTTTCTCAACCAAAAGCTGACCGAACCAGCAATCATGACTAGAATTGCCAAAAGTAATGTGACACTCACTGCTGCAGGAAGTTGTAGAACTGGATATTCTTTGAAGAATCCCAAAAAGAGGATAACTAAAATCAAGAATACCTGAATCAGAAAAAGATTGAGATGATTTTGATCAAAGACACGAAGTAGCTTCGCACTTTCAAACCTAGAAATATCAGGCCTAACTTCTTCCAATCCCAATCTCAAATTGACAAAATAAAGTACCTTGGTATTTTGATTTTTAAGTTCCTTGTGTTGGCTAATCACATTCGCCCGTGTGAATCTTACTTTCCTAAGTCGCCTGTCTAGATTTCCTGCAAAAAGAATGAAGAAGTCCTTATTGGTCAAAGAAAAATAACCAAAAATCATCGTATATGAGATAATGCCACCTGCCGAAAAACCGAGAAAGTAATTCAAAACTTCCCAATCGTTAGGAAGATCGTTTTCCAGTTGGAAACTGATAAACCGAAAGATGTAAATCAAGTAAAAGATAAGAGGGATGATCGAGTTATTAATACAATAGTGGATAAAGGGTTTACTCAAAATCGCTAAAAAAGGGAATTTCACTCCGTCCATGATATAGGTGGACATATGAAAACCCATTGTAAACATAGCAAACCCAATCCCTATCAAGAAAAAACTAATCCACGAAACTTGATTAAGGTATTCAGGATCTAAAAATAAAAAGGGAATCCCAAGTGTAACTCCTATCCCTTCTAGAATTATTGCCAATAAGACCACCCATATTAGAAGTAATAAGAGATTTTTGCGAAGGTGAAGTAAGAACAGTTGAATAGGAAAGCTGAACCAGATTTTATTCCACATAAATTTGTTTTTTGATAATTTACAGCTTTTGTAAGATACAGCTACAATCAATTGCAAACCTCTGGTCTTACAAGCTATATTAAATCATAGTGTAAGAAATTTATACTGATTTGCAGCACTTTAACGATTTATTACGTTGATCACTTTATTATTTATATAGCTTTCTTCTTGTCCTTCCCTAAGAAAACTTTAGCTTTGTTTCACTAAATTATAGTATATGAGAACATGGTTTTTGTGCAAAGTAAAGTACGCAAAGGAAAATGAAGAGGGCTTGCTGAAAAATATTTCAGAGCAATACTTGGTTGATGCAGTTTCATTTACTGAAGCCGAAGCAATTCTTTATGATCGACTGGCCAGTCAAATCAGAGGTGATTTTCAGGTTACCGGTATTTCTAAAAGTAATATCATAGATGTATTTTTCTATGAAGATTGTGATATATGGTACAAGTGTAAAATCTGCTACTTGGTAGCAGATGCAGATAGTGGAAAAGAGAAAAAGGTAACTCAATACATGATCGTCACTGCTGAGGATGTAAAAAATGCTTACGACCGAATCCAAGAAAGTCTAAGTAACATGTTAGTAAGTTTTAGAATCCCTGATATTGTTGAAAGTGCGATTGTCGAAGTTTTCCCGTTTGAGAAAGATGAAGTAGCAGACCAATTACCTCCCGGAAATTTCAGACCAGTTTCAGCAATTGAAACTGTTGAAGACTAACAAAAAAGGCCTCGGTTGAGGCTTTTTTTGATTTTCTAACTATGAATCAAACTATTTTTAAGCTTTATCAATACTTTTTTGTAGCTATTTTTTCTATCAATTCATGAGAGTAAGCAGTAGGTGTCTCAAATTTTAACATAAGTTTGATCACCTAATTTTATTCTTTATCTACCTTATGGCAAGGCATCTAAAATAGCTCATGCTGGTGCAAGATCCACAGTATGACTTTTCATAGTGGATGTTTCCATAGTAATAGTCCTTGACCGATAGACTCACTCCCGACTGTTTAGCATCACTGGGAATGACTTTAACAGTTGCGCGCACCACGAGTGCCAAACTGATTCACGTTAAAACGATCGGTATAAATGACAGTAATAATATCCAAAACAAAAACAGCCACATTTAGAAATATGCTGGATATGAATGAGGCCTTTAAGATTGGCGATAAGAGTTCTTATTGATATTTCTACTGTTATCGCTGTTGATCTTATTATCGTTTCCTATGTTTTTAATTCCAAAGTTGAAATCAGGATTACCTACCCGATTATTCGTTTTATTGCCGATACTACTATCAATTATAGAAGATACTCTACTATCTTCAGTGGTTCTTTTAGATACTCTAATGAAACCACCATTAACTGTTAGTTTCAAGCTAGAATTGATGGCCCGGTCAATAGTTCTAGTAGTTGGAATAGACCTAGTAGTAGGCCTGCGGAATATGCTTAGCTTTGAAATTGCCGACCGAGAAGTTGCAGGTGTGACTCCTCCTCTTCCTACAGCGCCAGCTCTCATTAGCTGGACTTCGACCATTTCTGGGAGTATCAAGAAGACAATACTCCTAAAAGTCATGATAAATTTCATTTTTGAAAGATTCACAGCTATTTCTTTTTAAAATTTTACTTCTCATTAAGTCAGGTTATCTGTATTGCTCCAAGAGAGGAAAAAAATTAAAAAATGGAATTTGGATACTTCTGATTAGACTTCCGATCAGAATAATTAACCTGATCCTGATAAGAATAGAACTCCTCTGAATAAGTTAGTATGCCGATTTTTATCTTTTACTAGCGCAAAGCGGATATACATAAAAAGTTATGTATGTCCGCTTTGCTACACGTAACCAAATTTAAAACTGATTTGATGCCTAAAATCCCCTTTATTCCCTTTGAGAAAGAAGGAATTCGATCAAATTCCAAATCAAGATTCCGTTTTTGAACTGAACATGCACCTAGGAGTACATACATAAAAAATAAAAGGAGACGAGCTCCTTTTATAAATTTCTGATTTTCCATTTAGATTTTAGATAGCCCCAAATCAGTCGAGGGCTCATTGCTTTTTTCCTCTGGAAGCCTCCATCATATCCCACATTTCTTGAGGTATCGCATCTAGATTATTAAACTCACCCGCTCCCTTCAGCCACTCTCCACCGTCGATGGTCACAACTTCGCCATTTACATAAGCTGAATAATCAGAGACTAAGTATGCTGCAATATTTGCTAGTTCTTGATGCTCTCCTACTCTACCGACTGGAACTTTTTTAGCTGGGTCAAATTTCTTCACTAAGTCTCCTGGTAGTAATCTGCTCCAAGCCCCCTCAGTTGGGAAAGGTCCAGGTGCGATCGCATTTGATCGAATTCCATATTTAGCCCATTCCACGGCTAATGACCTAGTCATTGCCAATACACCGGCTTTTGCAGCGGCAGATGGAACTACATAACCGGAACCAGTCCATGCGTATGTAGTCACAATATTCAAAAATGTCCCTTCCTGTTTCGAATTTATCCAGTCCTTGCCAGCAGTCAAAGTGACTTGCGAGGTACCCTTCAAGACAATATCTAAAACTGTATTAAATGCGTTAGTCGATAGGCGCTCGGTTGGGCTAATAAAGTTGCCAGCAGCATTATTTAATACCACGTGAATTTCTCCAAGAGCGGCCTTTGCATCTTTCCACATCTCTTCCACTTGACCTATGTCTCGGACATCACAAACTATCGGAATAACTTTGCCCCCTCTTGAAGCCATCATTTCATTGGCTGTTTCCTGCAGGACATCAAGTTTTCTGGAAGTGATCACCAAGTTTGCTCCTAGTTCCAGAAAATATTCACCCATCGATTTTCCAAGCCCAGTTCCTCCGCCTGTTATTAGTATATTTTTGCCCTTGAGGGCTCCTTCTTTCAACATGCCTTCGGCTCGTATCATAAAATTTTGGTTTATCGTTCGAATCGAAGATATGAATTTCGGTCTGGTATTTGAAAGAACAAATAATTAATCCTTTTTAGATCTAATAAGAAAATGAAACGATATTTGAAAAATTTTTTACTCCTGTTAATAACTTTATT
The DNA here is from genome assembly GCA_041688245.1 of Algoriphagus sp. GTDB lineage: Bacteria > Bacteroidota > Bacteroidia > Cytophagales > Cyclobacteriaceae > Algoriphagus. Next base: position 4,696 of record JBDNIP010000512.1, on the reverse strand, counting down.
AAGTTTAAGCTGTCAAGAGGATGAAGCTAAGATCATTCAAGTAGATCTTAGTATTGAATCCAATCAGCTTTTTAGAGTTTCTACAGTCTGGGGTGAAAGCTTATACTTTGGACTATTAGGTTTTGGAAACTTTTCCCTTGTTTCAAGTGAGGAATTGCCCGGATGCCCAGACGTCTTAGTCGAATCACAATTAAACCGTGTTACCTTGACTTTTGATCCTTCTACCGATTGCAACCAATCTGGAAAGGTCAAAAGAGTTGGTAAAGTTGTCTTACAATATTCGCTATTGAGTAATCTGACCACCAAATGGACCATGACTTATCAAGATTACATGTTCGAAAATGATACCATTAAGGGTACTCGGGAATTCTCAGTAATTAACTCCAATCAAGTGAAAGAATCTTTCACCGAGCTAAAGACTACATCCAACAAAAGGGTATCCTATACTTTTTCTGGCAGCCTAAATCATTCACTGAGCAAATTGCGATTAAAATTGATTGGTATAAGTTCTTCAGGAATAATTTCTGGCATTAATCCCGCTGGGAGATTGTTTACTACCGAACTGAGCAGTCCAAGAGAAGCTTTGGTTACTTGCTATACACAAAATGAAATCTTACCTGTCTCAGGAAAAGAGACATGGACTGTAAGTAGAGGACAAAGTCGAGACGTTGTCCACACTATTGATTACGAGACCTCTGGAACTTGTGACGTTACTGCTACAGTAAAGCTTTCAGATGGCAGAAATTTAATAGTCAGTATATAAAAAAAGGCCTTAAATCTCTTCAAGGCCTTTTTGACTTACTTTTAGTTATTTAATATCTGTAATATTCAGGCTTAAATGGACCTTTTACTTCCACACCTATATACTGAGCTTGATCTTGGGAAAGCGTCTCTAATTCTACACCTAACTTCTCCAAGTGCAGCATCGCTACCTTCTCATCCAAATGCTTAGGCAATACATAAACACCTATCTCGTAGTTTTTATAATTTTCCCAGAGTTCTAGTTGCGCCAAAACCTGATTAGTAAATGAAGTAGACATTACGAAAGATGGGTGGCCGGTCGCACAACCAAGATTTACCAATCTACCTTCAGCTAGAACTATAATTTCTTTACCATCCAAATTATACAAGTCAACTTGTGGCTTAATCACGTCTTTAGTATGGCCGTAGTTCTTATTCAACCAAGCCATATCAATTTCATTATCAAAATGACCAATGTTACACAATATGGCCTTATCCTTCATTGCCTTAAAGTACTCACCATGAATGATGTCTTTGTTACCAGTAGCAGTTACGACGATATCAGCTTCTTTTATTACATCTCCCATTCTCTTAACCGCAAAGCCATCCATTGCAGCCTGAAGCGCACAGATTGGATCGGCTTCAGTGACAATTACTCGAGCACCAGCACCTTTTAATGAAGCTGCAGAACCTTTTCCCACGTCACCATATCCAGCCACAACAGCTACTTTTCCAGCCATCATCACATCTGTTGCTCGACGAATAGCATCTACCAATGATTCTTTACAGCCATACTTATTATCAAATTTTGACTTCGTTACAGAATCATTTACATTGATAGCAGGTACAGGTAGTGTACCATTTTTGACTCGCTCATATAATCTGTGCACACCAGTAGTAGTCTCTTCAGAAAGTCCTCTGATACCTGAAACCAATTCAGGATATTGATCCAAAACCATATTGGTCAAGTCACCACCATCATCCAAAATCATGTTCAAAGGCTCACGATCTTCTCCAAAGAATAACGTGTGTTCAACACACCAGTCGAACTCTTCAGCTGTTTGACCTTTCCAAGCATAAACTTGGATACCAGCTGCAGCAATAGCCGCCGCCGCATGGTCTTGGGTTGAAAAAATATTACAAGAAGCCCAAGTAACCTCTGCACCTAATGCTTTTAAAGTCTCTATCAAAACAGCGGTTTGAATTGTCATATGAAGACATCCAGCTATTCTTGCACCTTTTAAAGGCTGAGAAGACCCAAACTCTTCACGCAAGGCCATTAGACCTGGCATTTCTGCTTCAGCAAGTTTAATTTCTTTTCTCCCCCACTCACCAAGAGAAATATCTTTTACCTTGTTTTGGATAAACTTTTCAGATTTAATTTCTGACATATTATATGTATTTACTTTTTAACTACCCTGATTATTTAACTACCCTGATTAGATTACAAATATAACTTTTAAAATTCGGAAATTAAAATCAAATTCTAGTTCATGAACTTGACTTCCTTAAAGTCAAAAACTTGAATATGACCATTTTCTAGTGCTATTTCAAGTTTTCCCTGAGGGGAAATCCCAATAATTTTTCCTTTGAAGTGGCCAAACGAGTCTAGGTAATCAGCCCACACATCTCTCAAATATAAGTGATGGATATATTCAGATTTAATTTCTGTCCATTTTCCACGCTTGAGTTGTAGATAACTTTGCTCGATTTGAGTAACTAACAATCGAAATAGCTCCGGCAATTCAAATTTGCTACCAGTGATGTTGGTCAAGGAAGTAGCTTTTGGGTTTTCAAAGTTTACCTGATTTACATTAATTCCTATACCCACTACCGCATACTCCCAACCCTCGCTGGAAAAGGTATTTTCGATCAAGACACCTCCAACTTTTCCATAGTCAGGAAGAGTTAAATCATTTGGCCATTTAATTTTAATATTTGGAATATATTCTTGAAGTAATTTATGTATGCCGTTCGAAATGGTCATATTCAGATAAAATTGCTCTGATATATCTAAAAAATTTGGCCTGAGCACAATCGAAAAGGTTAAATTCATTCCTCTTTCAGTGAGCCATTTATTTCCTCTCTGCCCTTTACCCTGAAGTTGATGATCAGTGATAGCTATGGTTCCTTCGTGAGCGTGATGATTTTTGATTAGACTCAGCGCAATATCATTCGTAGAGTGACACTCTGACAGGAATTGAACATCTTTACCCAAAAAAATCGTGTTGGCAAGGATTTTATACATAATGTTTGTAATAAGGAAAAGTCTAATTTTAGTGAGAAGACTTTGTAAAATTAAATTAATAATATGACAGCAGAAGCGCTGAGCAAAATAATCATTAAAGGTATGGAAGAGAAAAAGGCTTCCGACATCAGTATTTTGGACTTGAGAGATATCAAAAATTCAGTATCAGATTTTTTCATACTTTGTTCTGGAAATTCCAGTACGCAACTTGAAGCAATCGCAGATTCAATTGAAGAAGAAGTCTACAAATCAGGCGAAAAAGGCCATGGGCAACGAGAAGGAAAAAATAGTGGTCAATGGATCTTAATGGACTATGTGAACGTTGTCGCACATATTTTCATTAAAGAAAAAAGGGATCACTTTGGTCTAGAGGACTTATGGGGCGACGCAAAAATTACCAAAATCAAATAACTGTCTCAAACTTTAGGCCCCCAAATCCGTTTTACAGTTACGAAATAGAATTATAACCAAGCAATGAGCGATACAAAAAAAACTATTAAAAAATTCGTCCCAAAAGCACCGCAAAAGCCCAGTTTTCAACTTTGGCTTATAATAGCGGCGGTTTTGGTTCTTTTAGGTCTTACTTGGCTTCAGAATAGAAATTCCGTTGTCGATATTACACAAAGGCGATTTGAAAACATGTATGTGGCTGGAGATGTGTCAAAGGTGACGATAGTAAAAAATATGGAACGAGTGGACGTTAGTTTAAAAAGTACTGAACTAACCAATGATAAGTACAAGACTGAGCTAGAATCAAGTTCAGCATTCTCCAATCCATCGGGACCACATTATTCCTTCCAAGTAGCATCAATAGATAAGTTTGCCAATGACTTTGACACACTTCAAGAAAGTGTGCCAGAATCAGATCGAATAGAGCTTAAAGTGGCAAATGAGGAAAATTGGTCAAGTTATTTCTCAAGTTTTGGATTTTTAATTTTACTGTTCGTTCTATTTTGGTTCATGATGCGAAGAATGGCAGGTCCTTCTGGGCCTGGTGGTCAAATATTTAATGTAGGGAAATCGAAAGCGCAGTTATTCGATGCCGACAATACGGTCAAGGTTACTTTTGACAATGTGGCAGGATTAGACGAAGCAAAAGAAGAAGTTCAAGAAATTGTAGAATTCCTTAAAAAGCCAGAAAAATTTACTCGCCTTGGTGGTAAAATCCCTAAAGGTGCACTATTGGTAGGTCCTCCTGGTACAGGCAAAACACTATTGGCAAAAGCTGTAGCAGGGGAGGCAGGAGTTCCTTTCTTTACCCTCTCAGGATCTGACTTTGTGGAAATGTTTGTGGGTGTGGGAGCCGCTCGAGTGAGAGACTTATTTAAACAAGCCAAGGAAAAGGCACCATGTATTATTTTCATAGATGAAATCGATGCTATCGGTAGATCAAGAGGTAAAGGGCAAATGCCAGGATCAAATGATGAACGTGAAAATACACTTAATTCACTTTTAGTAGAGATGGATGGTTTTGGTACTGACAGTGGAGTAATCGTAGTAGCTGCTACCAACCGTCCAGACGTATTGGACAGCGCCTTACTTAGACCTGGTCGATTTGACCGTCAAATCTCCATAGACAAACCAGACATTAATGGAAGAGAAGCGATTTTCAAAGTCCATCTTAAGCCAATCAAAACAGCAGATGATGTAGATTCTAAAAAATGCGCTGCACAAACTCCGGGCTTTGCAGGTGCTGAAATCGCTAAT
>JBDNIP010000511.1:0-1338 GCA_041688245.1 Algoriphagus sp. | reverse complement strand
AGGAAGTTTCTTTTTGATCTCATCCAAGAAGGCAGTGCTCTGATCCAGATAAGCTTGTCTGCCTTCATCTGTATTCGGGAAAAAGAACTGTGGATCGCTATTTACAAACTTGAAAAACTCGCTCAAATCTCCTTCAAAACCAACTTGCTCTTTGATCGCCAGCATCTCTTCCTGGATTCGCTTGACTTCATTTAACCCGATTTGATGGATTTCATCCGCAGTCAGACTGGTCGTGGTGGAGGACTTGAGTTTGTGTGCATAATAGGCATTGCCCATCTCATGACGGCTGACTCCTGTTGGCTTTTCTTCCAAATTCGGGAGTTCTGATTCCAACCATGCGATTAGATCGGTATATGCAGGTTGAAAGCTGTTCATAAGATTTGCTTTTGCTTGAGTTCTGAATTGTTCTGCCTGCTCTGCGGTGATTTTACCGGATTCTTCCAAGGCCTCGATTTTCCCCAAGGCATCATTCCAGACTGGAGAATTCAGATCGCCGCCATCCACAAAAGGCTGTCCTAACAGAAGCGCTTTTGACTGCTGAATCACAAATTCATAGGCAAACTTGGGAGGTCTCACTCCCGATTGGGTTTGCAATTTTGCACGCGCTAGTAGCTGATTCATTGCCCGGCCAGTCTCATTATATCTTGAAATCAAAGCTTCCATATCTGAGGCATCATCCACCTTGTGAAAGTTGATAATCATGTTGGGCAACATGGTATGCGGGCCTGTCATCTGATTAAAGACGTAATTCATCCGCCTAAATTCATTGTCAGCTTTCTCCATCTGATATTGATATACCCAGAGCTCATAGGACACTTTAGCTTCCTCGCTAAGTGACTCGTAAAGAAATTTTTCCTTTAGCTCCTTCACGCTTTCCTCAATCCAGGCCAGCTTTTTATCTTCACCAGCCTCGCTCATATCATCGATTTCTCCATAGCGATCCTTTCTGCCCTGAGCCGTCAGCTGAAGTGGGCTCATGAGTAGAAGTTCCTCATACTCGGTATCAAACCAAGCGTTGATTTCAGAATCGGGGATCATTGTTGGCTCTGGACTGCTACAGGCTAGTGCCATGCTAAGCAGAATGAGAAGTGAAAAGGCGCTTTTTTTCATAAGGTGTTGGTTTTGTTCAGGTTAAAATTAGAAAATAATTGCTGGGTTCTACTTTTGTCCAAGGAATCGCGTCTTACTTTCTTTCCTTCGCCAATTTCAAATTCTCATTGACCTTTTAGCTAATCCAGTCTTTCGTTACTTGGCTAAATCTGCTATTCTGGCTGATTTGCCATTTCGATTGAATGATTTGTACCCCTTGTTGAAAGAAGACTTCAGTAATTTCATCTT
>JBDNIP010000510.1:0-4082 GCA_041688245.1 Algoriphagus sp. | reverse complement strand
TATCATTATGTAAATCCTGTTTTCCAAACCAATAACCAAATAGCATAAAAGCTGTCCAAGGAATAACCGGATGAAACCCATTAAAAAAAAGATTTCTAATAAACCCTTGATATGTCCAAAACCCTTGATATTCTAATGTTTCAAAATCCCATCCTGTCTCGTAATCTAAAAAAGTCAACAGTATTGGAAAGACTAAAATTAAAACAATCCCTGAAATTAAGATTGTACGCTCTTTCTTACTTAAAAGCACCAATGTGATTGCCATATAAATCCCATAAAAGTGCAAGATATCAGCTGGCCAAATTGTGATATACGAAATACCAAGAATAAATAAAAATACCGCTCTTCTTGCTATTCTATTCCGAGCAACGTCCAATTTAGCTTTATCGTTATTATTTATAGCCGAGTTTGTCATTAAAGCAAGGCCAATACCCGCTAAAACAACAAATGTTGCAGCTGCTTTTCCATCAAATATACCTGCAAAAGCTTTTACCCAAGGTTGTCCATTTTCGCCAAAGACAACTTTGAAATTCACTATTATCATTCCTATCACTGCCAATGATCTTGCTACATCTATTCCTAATATTCTTTGTTTCATTCCTGTCTTTTTTATTTGATATAATGCCATTATTCTCCTAATGTAATTCCAGTAGTAAAGTTACTTATAAACAATTTAAAGTGATCTTAGAAATTGATTCCTACTTCCAATTCAAATCCAAAGTTTCTTTTTTCGATTTTAGATGTCTGCCATCGTTGAAAGAGACCAGCTCCAATTACGATTCCGAAATCTTTCCAAGGAATTATTTTGACTCCCTGATGTGAACCAAGCCCAATAAGAAAATTACTTGTTCTTTTATTAGCCAAATCTCTTAACACTTCCATTCCAATAGGTACATTGAGACCGAGATCCACATAAAGACCAGGTGTTATTTTAATAAAACCATTAAATCCAAAACCGAGAGCATATGCATTAACAGAACTGTACCCTCGCTCTCGTACTAAATCTAATTTACCCCTAGATTGGCCATAGGCTAATGTAAAAGGGATAATAAGATCATTTTCATGATCTAAGAATCCAGTATATGCCACATTCCAACCCTCATTATATTTATCTCTTGTTCTTGTAAATGTTACCATATTAAACCACTTACCCAAAGGCACATAGGTTTGAAATTTGGTGTCTTCTACAGTATCACTAACGTTATCTATATTTCTGTTTTTAACCAGATTATGAGAGGTACTAGCTTTTTGGTGATTAATAAAACTCCGTAAACAATATTCTAATGCTGCTCGAACTCTCTGTTCGTGGGTTTCGCTAGTTTCCATTAAGTCGGATAATAAAAATTCCTGATCTTCATAATGAGCAATTTTGTATAGCTCTTCACCACTTTCTGCATAAAAACCAAGATCGATATAAACCCTTGCTGTCCTCCCTTCGATACTTGTTTGTTCCTGTTCAATCTTTAATATGCTAATTCTTAAGACTATTGGAATTTGGTCATTTGTTTTACGCAAGATATTATCTATAAATTTTTTGATGGTAATGTCAGCGTCACTCTCGAAATGTAATTTTTTGTTATCAATAACTCCGAGCAAATTTTCTTTCCTATCATCGAAAACTTTATCTATATAGAAATCCTGATTCTTAATCTCAAATGGAACTATTTTTAAATCAATAATTGTCTGCGAAAAGCAAAAAGTATAACTAAATATAGCGAACGAAATAATAATAATTTTTTTCATCGGTTACTAATTAAATTTCTTTATTATAATGAACTTCAATATCTCTCAATTCATTAATATCATACTTTAATGTTAAAGAGTGCTTCGATATTGATATAATATAGGCTTTGATCTTTTCCCCATTGTCATCAATCATTATGACATATTCACCGTTGACATTTAGGATATAAGTTCCTCCTTCCTCAGTACCTTCTGATTTTGATACAAAAGTCAAATCTTTTCTAAAAAGAATATAATCTTCTTTTTCGTTATTGCTGGGCGTGTCCTTTTTTCCATCGACCACATAGCCATCCAGAAACCATTTATTGAAAATCTCATTTTTTTCTCCTTGTTGGGCACATAACTGACTTGTAGCAGCCATTAATAACAGGCTTGTGACAGCAATTGTCCATACACTCGTTTTTACTGTTTTCATTGGATTGTTTTGTTTGGATATTAATTATGAAACAAATGTATTTTAGGCAGCATGCTTTATTGATTCTCCCTATAATACCGAACAAAAAAAAGTGTCTCCCTTTATAGGGAAGACACTGTTTATTTACTTAAGGGTTTTGTGATCAATTGGTTACCCTAGTATTTAACTTTACGAAGTTTTTTGAAATCAGTGGGAGTCATTTGGGTATTTTTTTTGAAAGCGGCATAAAAAGCGGCTTTGCTATTGAAGCCAACGTCTAAGGAAATGGCAAAAATCGTTGCTGGAGTAGGTTCCATAAGTTTCTTTTTGGCATCCTCAATTCTAAAGCTGTTAATAAAATCACAGAAACTCATTTTTCCATTCTGGTTAATCGCTTGAGAGATATGATGAACGGATTTATCCAATTTCTCAGCTACCTTATTCATTTTTAAATCGTAGTCCAAATAGAGTTTTTCCTCCTCTACAATAGCTATTATTAACTCAAAGAGCTCCTTAGAATCAGATAAAGAAGATTTTGAATATTTCTCTTTAGTAGTATCGGATAGATCTTCGAAATTCCCACTATAAGCAAATATTGGAAAATGAATAACAGAAAAGGTAAATGTGAAGAAAAATACCAAATAAATAAAAGTTTCAAATTGTAGATAATAATTGAAATGGGCAATATCGAAACTTCCTATAATCGCAGTAGCGAAAACCACTATTTGCAATACTACAATTGAAAGCACGATAATTTTAATCCATTTATAATGAGTTATTTGATTTTCATTTAAATCGATTACAAATGGAGCCTTTTTCAATTTCTCATATGCCAGAAGCATAAGTCCAATATTGGTTGAGCTTACAACCATATATTCCACTAATACTAATATGCCATAATTTGATGTTTCCAATGACTCTACAAAATCTTGTAGATTTTGATAGTGATCAAAGGGAAGAAACACTAAAATTCTGAGTAAAGTATAGAATATTACTATAGGAAACCATTTCTTCAGAACTATTTCAGAATTGGTATATAGCGTAATAAAATAGTAAAATAACAATCCTATAAAATGATAGAATATATAGGTTGTTCCAGAAAAAGTGTCACTTATTTGATTTGTTATAGAGAGATAATAGTCTAATGAAGTAATTACATAAATAAATAGCAAAGAGGCTAGAGCATATCGTATCTTTTTATTCTTTCCAAGACCATACTTATTAAGTAAAACAAAAATGATTAAGACCGCTCCAAATACTATACTTAAAACAGGGAAAAAATTTAAAACATTCATAATTAAAACTAAATTTATGGCGCCAAAATATCAATCATTTATATTGTTCTTCACATTCTTGGTATTGCACCAGTAGCGGTTTTCCGGCTTCGTTCCTGTCTACCTCCACAATTACCCACGGGGCAGAGATAGAAAAACTGCCACCATACCACTGGTAGTATCGGCTAGTCTATATTGTCGGGTCAATCTTTTTCAATCAACTTTTCGAATATCAATAATCTGACAGTCAATACCTGGCGAACAAGAATCATTTATACCAATTTCCTTATACTTAACCCTTACTCGATCTCCTGATTTAAAAGCTATTATTTCCTCTAAATTAACTATTAGGGTATCCCCGCTGTCCAGGTGGATTTGTTCCGCGCACACAGCTAAACCACCACTAAGCCAAACATTTCCATTTTCTTGCTTAATGAAATCATCATCCTGATCACAGGAGAAAGCAATCATCAGCACTAATCCAAACAAAATAAATTTTTTTATAATCAAGTTAGTTAAATTGTGGCATTAATAAATTATTGGCATTAAACGGTTGTGGTGGTTCATAAAGCAGCTCGTAATCGAGTCACGCGAGGGAATTTCACCCTCACGTTCCAATGTCATTAAGTTAGTATAAATACTTGTTTTACAGTGAAATACGATGTATATTT
>JBDNIP010000509.1:0-6428 GCA_041688245.1 Algoriphagus sp. | reverse complement strand
GGTTCCACAGGTGTATTTCAGCATATCTGGAAGACGATCGGTACGAATATTCACAAGTATAAGTCTTACCCAAGAATCGTCGGCGAGACCGGGGGTAAGGACTTTGTCATCGCACATAAATCTGCTGATGCAAAAGCCGTAGCAGTAGGTTTGGTTCGAGGAGCGTTTGAATTCCAAGGTCAAAAATGCTCTGCAGCATCACGCGCTTATATTCCTTCCAATATTTGGGAAGAGGTAAAAGGATATATGCTTGAAGACCTTGCTTCCATTAATATGGGAGTAACCGAAGACTTTACCAATTTTGTAAATGCGGTAATCGATGAGAAGTCATTTGACAAAATTGAGAATTATATCAATGCTGCTAAATCAAACCCGATTGTAGAGATCATTGCCGGGGGGAATTGTGACAAGTCAGTGGGCTACTTCATCGAGCCTACGGTGATTGTGACCAAAGATCCGATGTACACGACGATGTGCGAGGAGATTTTTGGCCCGGTGCTGACGATCTATGTGTATCACGAAAATCATTTTGAGGAAGCACTGGAGCTGGTAGATCAGACTTCGCCCTATGCCTTGACTGGAGCGATTTTCTCTCAAGACCGCTATGCGGTGGAGTTGGCTACGCAAATGCTGAGAAATGCAGCGGGCAATTTTTACATCAATGACAAGCCAACAGGTGCAGTTGTCGGTCAGCAGCCATTTGGTGGAGCAAGAGCTTCGGGTACCAATGACAAAGCTGGATCGATGATCAACTTGCTACGTTGGGTTTCTCCACGCACGATCAAGGAAACTTTCGTACCAGCGAAGGATTATAGGTATCCGTTTTTGGAGAATGACGCTTGATCGACCTTTGAGCTGTTATCCCGAATGGCAAGGGCTTCGGGGTCTATTCTAAGGTCTTTGAATAGTTACTCTGATTAAAAAACCTTCGAGGAGTTCCTTTAGTCGTTCCTCCTGCAGGATGACACCTCAAAGGTTGATAAAAGCCTCGAATTTCGATTCGGGGCTTTTTTGATTTTGATATTTTACATATATTTAGTTATACTTTGAAAAACTCGTGCATGAAAAAACTACTCACACTTCTAGTTCTGATTTCAGTGTTGGCTTGCTCCGAAAGAAAGTCAGAGGAGATTTATCAAGGGAAGCTGCAGGAGTTTGTAAGTGGGTCTTTTATAATTGAAAAAGACTCTACGACCGGCCGTTTGGACTTTCAAAAAATCATCGATCATGATGGAAAGCGTTTTTTTGTTTCCAGAGAGGATCAAGGGTATAGCCTTTTTAATGCCGTTACTGGCAAGAAGGAATTCACTTTTAAAATCCCAAAGGAGGGACCACTCTCACTAAAAGGGCATGCGGTAGCTTATCAAGTATTTGATGGGAATGAGTTTATTGCTGTTAGTTCTCAGGGGAATGTGAAGAAATACATCAGTGGGGTGGAGGTAAAAGAAATGAGCTTGGACTGGACAGATTATCAGGAAAAGATGCTAATTCAGATGTCAGATACCAATGATAATTTTATCAAAATAGATTCGAATCGATACCAGCTTTTCAATAATCCCTTTGATATTTTCAATGATGAAAAAAGTGTCGACTTGGATTATCGAGAATGGGTGGTAGAATTTGATTTGGAAGAGGGCTGGGTTTGTGCTTCTGATTTTAAAGCCCCACTTGGCGAGGAGTTTTCCAATAGTACTTCTGCTTCGCATCTGAAATCTGTATATAATGGAAATTTGAATCAATTCTATCTCATGTTTGCACCATCGGATACGCTTTATCAGATTCAAAACTGTAAGGTTTTAAGAAAAATAGGATTAGAAAGTGTGACCGAATTCAAATATTTGCCAGGGCTATACGAACAAAATGGGAGGAATAAAAATTGGAAAAATAACCCTACTTCGGCCGGTAATACCTCGTTAAACTATGATTCTAACAATGAGCTATATATTCGGATGGTACTGGTGAAAACGGAAGAAACTCAGCCTGAAATTAAAGATATCCGAGAGAGAACAGGTTTAAATAAATCTACTTTTATACTATTAGTCTATGATCTAGAGGGGAGACTTAAAGCTGAGTTGTAGTTGTTCTATGATGCAGGTCAATCTTCAGGAAATATCATTGCCTCGAAAGAAGGAATCTTTATTACCAAACCCGAACAAAAATCCGAAGATGAATACGAGTTTTATAAGATTGATTTGAGTCGGTTTGGTGAATGACCTTTGAGGTATCATTCCTCTGACGAAGGAGGAGGAATTTCCTCGAAGGTCTTTGATACTTACCCTGATTAAAATCTTTGTGGTTTAATCCAGATGCCAATCGGGAACCTCAAAGGTTATTCAGATTAAAGCTTAAATATTTATAGAAATATTTCAAACCAAACGATTAACTTTTCTCTACAATTTTTTTAAAATGGAAACAGGTCAAGACGTTTTTGAGGCAGGCAAAATATATTATATCTATTCACGAGCAATAGGGAAGGAAAAACTTTATCTTAATGAAGAGAATTATAAATTTTTCCTCAAGAAATACCATGAATATTGCTCTACGATTTTCGAAACTATATCCTATTGTCTTATTCCAAATCATTTACACTTACTGGTTAGGTTAAAATTAGATGCTACAAACGAAGTTGTGATAAAGAGCTTTTCGAATTTTCTCAATTCTTATTCAAAGTCATTTAATAATGTAAATGATCGTAATGGAGGTTTGTTTCAGCGGAAATTCAAAAGGGAGCTGATTGATCGAGAAACGTATCTTAGTAGAATTATTCTTTACATTCATCTAAATCCAGTAAAACATGAGCTAGTGGAGGATTTCTCCGGATGGCAATTTTCATCTTATAACTCTTACTGTACAACCAAGCCTTCTAAAATTTTTAGAGAATTAGGACTGGACTGGTTTGGAGGATTTGAGGCATTTCAAAAATCACATCAGGAAATAGACAACGACTATTTGCCTGAAGATTTGAGGTTGGAGTAGTAGTTGACCTTTGAGGTATCATTCCGATGAAGGAGGAGATTGTTCGCTACTTCTTTCCCTATCCACTACGTTTATCGAGACAAATTGCTCACAATTATACCTCAAAGGATATCGAAATAAAACCTTCGAGGTCAAAAAGAGACCTCAAAGGTTAACAGTCCTAAGTCAGCATCGCGCCATCTACTTGGAGCACCTGACCTGAGATATAACTACTTAGATCTGAGCCAAGGAATACGCAGGCATTGGCTACTTCTTCGGGTTGGCCACCACGCCTCATGGGGATGCCATCTCTCCAGCCTTGAACGGTTTTCTCATCGAGTACAGCAGTCATTTCGGTTTCGATAAATCCCGGAGCCACCGCGTTGGAGCGAATATTTCTGGAGCCTAGCTCCAAAGCCACTGACTTGGTAAAGCCGATAATTCCAGCTTTTGAGGCAGCGTAATTCGCCTGTCCGGCGTTTCCTTTGATCCCGACTACGGAAGTAATATTAATGATAGAACCAGCTTTGGCTTTCATCATCGTTCGTGTGACAGCTTTCACGGTATTGAAGCAGGATTTTAGGTTGATTCCAACGACATCGTCCCAGGCTTCCTCTGTCATTCGCATCAAGAGATTGTCGCGGGTGATTCCAGCATTGTTGATCAAGATATCCAATCTGCCAAATTCAGCAACCACTGCACTGACCAACTCATCGGCTGCTTTGAAGTCGGAAGCGTCAGAGCGATAGCCCTTTGCTTTAACTCCAAAAGCTGTTAATTCAGCTTCAAGAGCTTGACCTTTTTCTATACTTGATAAAAAAGTGAAAGCCACATTTGCACCTTCTTGTGCATATCTGATTGCAATTGCCCGACCGATGCCTTTGGAAGCTCCGGTAATCAAAGCTGTTTTTCCTGAAAGTAATCCCATTGATTTTTAAATTTTGATTGTCCAAAAATAGAAAAAAAGATAAAGTATCCGACTTTTATGCGCGCTAGTGATCGATTTTAAACCTGATCGAATCTGAATCAATGGCTAATAGGGAGATTGATAGAATTTAATTTCTTAGATATATAGATCGATGAAATTCTATTTTGAGTATACTGTAAAAGCAAATTTGACATTAACATCCAAGCCTTTTTTGGACTGAATACAGAATTTTTTTCTGAATCCAAAAGGTCTATTTTTGCGTAGTTTTAATCAGTTTTTAATAAAGATTTTAAAATATGTCTTCGACAAAATATGATTTGATCGTGTTGGGCAGTGGTCCAGGTGGATATGTAGCAGCGATTCGTGCTTCGCAACTTGGCCTCAGAACAGCCATTATAGAAGTAGAAGAATTAGGTGGGATTTGCTTAAACTGGGGTTGTATCCCGACCAAAGCGCTACTAAAAAGTGCACAGGTTTTTGAATACATTCAGCATGCGGCTGACTACGGAATCACGGTCAAAGATGCAAATGCTGACTTTGGAGGAATGATTAAGAGAAGTAGAGAGGTGGCCGACGGTATGAGTAAAGGCATAACTTATCTAATGAAAAAAAATAAAATCGATGTGCTTGTAGGTTGGGGTAAACTCCAATCCGGTAAGAAAATCGAGGTTGCTGATAAAGAAGGGAAGAAGACAGTCTATTCGGCTGAGAATATTATTATCGCTACAGGAGCCCGAGCTCGCCAATTGCCTTCAATGAAAATCGATGATGTGAAAGTCATTGGCTATCGTAAGGCGATGACCTTGGAGAAGCAGCCAAATAAAATGGTGGTTGTAGGTTCTGGCGCCATCGGAGTAGAGTTTGCATATTTCTATAATTCTATTGGTACTGAGGTAACCATAGTAGAATACTTGGATAGAATTGTGCCTTTAGAGGATGTGGATGTTTCCAAAGCATTGGAAAAGATTTATAAGAAATCAGGAATGAAGATCATGACCTCATCAGAGGTCATAGCAGTAGACACAAACGGTACTGGCTGCAAAGTCACCGTAAAAACTGCCAAAGGAGAACAGACGTTAGAATGCGATATTGTTCTTTCTGCGGCTGGTGTAATTTCTAATTTGGAGAATTGCGGATTGGAAGATACTGGCGTTTTGGTCGAAAAAGGAAAGATCAAAGTAGACGAGTATTATAAAACCAATATGCCTGGGTTCTATGCCATAGGTGATGTGATCGCTGGTCCTTCTTTGGCTCACGTAGCTTCTGCGGAAGGAATCATCTGTGCAGAGAAAATCGCTGGTCACCATCCTGAGCCTTTGGATTATGGAAACATTCCCGGATGTACCTTTTGCTCACCTGAGATTGCTTCTGTAGGTATGACCGAAGCCAAGGCCAAAGAGGCTGGCTATGAAGTAAAAATTGGTAAATTCCCATTCTCAGCTTCTGGGAAAGCTTCAGCCGCTGGTGCAAAGGATGGATTTGTGAAACTGGTATTCGATAAGAAATATGGTGAACTTCTCGACGCGCACATGATCGGAGCAAACGTAACTGAGATGATCGCTGAGATCGTAGCAGTTCGTAAGCTGGAGACTACTGGTCATGAATTGATCAAAACTGTTCATCCTCACCCAACCATGTCGGAAGCGATCATGGAAGCTGCGGCAGCAGCCTACGATGAGGTGATACATCTGTAAACAGTAGAAGTTTAAGCAAACTAAAAACACAAGATTGAGTTATCAGTCTTGTGTTTTGTTTTTTAAGCCAAATCAAACCCTTAGAAAAAAATAAGATTATTACAGGACCGCGATCAAAAGATCGTAAAACGATAGAATACTTGAACGCAGAACTGCTTGTGTGAATTTCTATTTGCTCCTCCGAATCATATTTGATGGGGCTATCGCTGAATAAGTTTTTTGAGATCAGTAGCTATTAACCTGAAGGCAATTAATAGCTATAAATTCATGCTGCATATTTAATATCCGGATGGTTAAAATATTTGGCTACCCTATCCGGGTTTTCCATCAGCATTTCCATGTGATTTTTCACATTTTCTTCCAATTTGAATACATTTTTAGGTGATGGTTTTGCCGATAATCCTTGTTTCAAATCACAGTTTAAGTAGTCATCCGGATTTTTCTCAGGTGAATAAGAAGGCAGGTGGAAAACTGCTATTTTACCTCTGATTTCCTCTTTTATGAGCCATTCCTTTACCAACTTACTGTGGTGTACACGTAAGTTATCGAGTATCAAATAGATTTTCTTCGCACTGCCTTTTATCAGCTGCGCCATGAATTCGATCAGCTTTTGCGCGTTCATATTCGTTGAGTAAATCATAAACCGAACTTTGCCTTGTTTGGTCACTGTCGAAATCATATTGACAACGAATCGTTTGGACATCTGCTGTTTTACCGGCGTTTTTCCTTTTGGTGCGTAAGAGCGACCATGTTGGCAACTGTTCTTTACTCCTGTTTCATCCCCCCAGTGGATTTCTGCATCTTCCTTTTTGGCATCTTCCCTGATTTTTGGATACGCTTGGTCAAGCCAT
>JBDNIP010000508.1:0-2536 GCA_041688245.1 Algoriphagus sp. | reverse complement strand
TGATTCCACTGCACTGGAACTGCTCCGAAGTTCTTGGCCTACTTTTGAAAAGGTACTTGCTGAAAAGCTCGAACCTCCACTTTCGAGTATTTTTTCTTGGTAGACTCGAAGTGTCTTTTTTGAATCAGTATGGAAATTATCAAAGCTTTGCTCAAATGCCCAATAGCTAAAAATCAACATGCAAGATGCCAATCCGATACTCAAGCCAAGAATACTGATAAATGAATAAAATGGGTGAAATCTTATTCCCCGTAGCGTGGTTTTGATGTAATGTCTTAACACAATCTTCTGCTTTTTATCAATTTATGTTTCCAAAGTCTTGCCAACAAAATCCTCTCAAAATGGAGAGAATGACCA
Source organism: Algoriphagus sp. (assembly GCA_041688245.1). Lineage (GTDB taxonomy): Bacteria > Bacteroidota > Bacteroidia > Cytophagales > Cyclobacteriaceae > Algoriphagus. The sequence continues at coordinate 2,179 of JBDNIP010000508.1, read as the reverse complement.
AACCCGAAAGTTTCAAAACTTAAAAACCGAACGAAATTGTCCGAAAATGGAACGTTTCCTGATTCAGTGACAAGAATTGAAAACTTTAAAAATTCGTCATTTTAGAAAAAAATCCTGTTTTACTATTGCTTATTATTTTACTTACTGACCAAATCCAATACCTCATTAGGCAGCGGTCCAATCAACTTTTTAAGCAGATCAGCATTTGAGTCAACTCTTAATATTTTCATGCGTTTTCGGTCTCTGGTTTCCAAGCTTGGATGATCAATGAGATTCCCAGCTACGAAAGGATGATAAGATTCATCAGTTTTCTGGTCTGCCTACAGATAGCGCAAGGTCTTTCATCCAAAAAAAAGTAGGGTATTCGATACTTTTTATCTTCATATACCTGATTGTCAACTGCCAAAATCAGATTTCTCAAAGCCAATAGAGAGTTTTTATAGACTCCTTTTTTTGCGGGTAAAAAGCATCTTTTTCATTCATGGCTGTTTGACAAAAAAAATCGGACTCTGAAATAAATTTCAAAGCCCGACTTCTCAATCATCTCATAGTGTAGGGGATTAGTTTTTAATACCTCCACACCCAATAAACGGAACTGCACCAGCTCCAGTTACTTCAGGAAGGATGCCATTCCACTTCTCGATGGCTTTCAAATTAGCTTCGATTTTTCGAAGTTCGATTAGATCTGGAGAAATATTCATTTTCTGAAGTCTCAATGCTTCTGCCTCGGCAGTTGCTGCAGCGATAGTCTGCTCTGCTTCCACTCGGATTCGATCCAAGTCTCTTTTTGCTTTCAAGGCATTCTGCTCGGCAGTTTGCTTGGCTTCAATTGCATCAGTAAACGTCTGAGAAAAGCTAAAGGAAACAATCGAAAACGCATCTACCGCGATGTTTGATTCCAACATTCTCTGTGTAAGTGCATCCTTCATCTCGGTACTTACCGCTGGTCTTTTGGTGATTAATTCTTCGGCAGTGTATCGTGCAGTTACAGCTTTCATCACTTCCTGAATCGCTGGATCGATAATTCGCGCTTTAAATTCAACCCCGATAGATTGATAGACAATATTGGCCATGTCGGGAATGATATGGTAGTTAAGTGCTACCGAGAGATCCACATCCTGAAGATCCGAAGAAGCGGCCCCCGCATCGGTAATTGCTTTTTGGATTTGCACATCCATCAAGACTACTGTCTGCATGATGGGTACTCTAAAGTGGATTCCCTCCCCAAGTACGGTGTTTTCTACCGCTCCGAAATTCATTACGACTCCACGCTCACCAGCGCCCACCTGAGCCCATGGCTTGAAGGCAAAGAATAAGAACAAAACTACCACTACTATAGCTACAGGTTTCCATAATCCCTTTCGCATTTTGTATTTTATTTCTTCGAAATCCATTTATATCTTTTTTGATTAGGCGGCAAGATAAGCTATTTTTTGAGTGAAAAGTCTTGTAAAAGATATTGCTTGTAGGGATTGTTTACTTTCAATTTTGCGATAGCCAAAAGATTGAAAGGACTATCAGTTAAACGCCTTAATAACCTGCTGCTTGTCCATCTTTTCGGGATTCAGAAGCACCTGAATAAACTCGATTTGCCAAATCAATCCCAATTGCTTGATATCCCCCATAAATACCAACTGCAAAGGAAATCCGATGTCCCATTTTTCGGAGTTCTCGGAAAACTTCGGGTTCAAATCCACTTTCTAGGTTGAGTGTACCCCCATCAGTCATCACAGACCCGGTAGGCTGAGAACTTCCTGAATGCCTCATCCGAGGTGCATCGCCCGCTTCTTGAAGATTCATTCCAAAATCCACAATATTCACTACTATCTGGGCATGTCCCTGTGGTTGAACGGAGCCTCCCATCAAACCAAAACTTACAAATGGCTTTCCATTTCTAGTGATAAAAGCAGGAATAATGGTATGAAAAGGACGCTTGTAAGGCTCTAGCGCATTTGCGTGATTTCTATCTCGTACATTGAACTGTGCACCACGATTCTGAAGAACAAAGCCCAATCCATCAGGGACCATTCCTGAGGCAAATACAGAATAAATACTTTGAATCAGCGAAACCATATTGCCATCTTTATCAGCAACGGTTAAGTAAGTAGTATTTCCCAATTCAATCTCCAAATCTCCTGCAGGATAGTTGCCCGCAGCTTGTTTGGGATCTATCAAAGCC
>JBDNIP010000065.1:0-1682 GCA_041688245.1 Algoriphagus sp. | reverse complement strand
GTTATAAATTTAGTTGAAGTAGCGTTTTTCATCTGTTGGGTTGGGTTTTACAATTCATATAATAAGAACCAAAAATGTGAAATATTTCACATAATCAAAACAGAATAGCTTTTGCTTTTTAAATTAGTTGAGAGTTTATTTTAACCACGACTATTCTTTCTACACAAATTATCAGTTCAAATAAAAAATTCTCTTTGAGACTCATCCTATTTTAGATCAGCAATCCTATTCTATCTCAAAGCACATCTTTAAAAAATCTTCAGTTCGGTCACAAAGAAACAGCGGGATATTCAGCAGATTCTCTTGTCTCATTAAGTTTCGCATGGAGTAACGGACTTTTATTTTAGGGTTGTAAATAGAAGCATAGGTTGCCAGACTCTTTCCTCGAATCGTCTCACCTGATTTGACTTCAATCGGAATTAGTTCACCTTCCGCTTGTAGTAAAAAGTCCAGTTCAGCTTTCCCATCGGAAGTCCAATAAGCAGGAGCATTTTCAAATTGGGCCAAGAGTGATTGCAGGACATAATTTTCTGCTAGAGAACCCTTAAATTCTGTGAACAAATCATTGGGCTGTAAAACCGATCTGGCATCCAATCCTGCTTTTTTTCGAAGTATCCCTACATCCAAAAAGTAGATTTTAAAAGCAGAGAGATCTTTGTATGCTGATAAAGGTATTCCAGCTTTATTGACTCGCGACACTTTGTAAACTAGCCCAGCCTGAATCAACCAAGTCAACGCATCTTCGTATTCTCTCGCCCGGGCTCCTGGCTTTACTACTTGAAAGAGAAATTTCTTATTTTCCTTACCCAATTGTGATGGAATAGAATCCCAGACGTAATTAATTTTCTGAATGTCTTTCGCAGCTACATGCTTAAAGAAATCAAGTTGGTAGGAAAGGTTAATACTCCCCAAGAGTTCTTCTACTCTTTTCAAGTCTCCTGTTTCAGACATTTCTCGGGCTGGCTCAGGCATTCCACCCGAAAGGATAAACAGACGGAAGCTTTCCAATATTCGATTGAAAAAGAAGTCTGGGATAGGTGTCAGCTCTTGAATGGCAAGAATATATTGAGCCATATCTGGATCTTTCTCTTTCAAAAACTCCAAAAAAGTAAGTGGATACATTTCTAAAAAATCAACCTTTCCCACTGGAAAAGAAGCTTGATTACCCAGAGTAACTCCAAGAAGTGATCCTGCACCGATGACATGGAAGGCAAGTTTAGACTCTTCAAAATACTTCAGGGAATTCAACGCCTCTTTACATTCCTGAATCTCATCCAGAATGATCAGTGTATTTTTTGGCTCAATCAGGAATCCAATCACCAATGAGAGATTTTGAATAAGTTGACCGGGATCTTTACTTATTGAGAAAAATTGCTTGAGATCGGGTTGCTTATCGAAATTGAAGTATGCCGTGCTGGTATAATTTTTACCTCCAAAATGCTTTAAAATGGAGGTTTTCCCAACCTGCCTTGCTCCTTTAAGCAGGAGAGGTTTTGGCTTTTCTCGTTGGCTCCAGGTTACTAGCTTCTGGTGTATGGTTCGCTCGAAAAACATATATCACATATTAAGAACCAAAAATGTGAAATATTTCACATAATCGGAACCTAAAACGTGATATTTTTCACATAATCGGAATGTAAAAGCTTTTCAATCCAAAATATTGGAAGATTTTACTTTTATCT
>JBDNIP010000507.1:0-12594 GCA_041688245.1 Algoriphagus sp. | reverse complement strand
ATGACCTGACTTGGCGATTGCCTGTCGACTTTAAGCGATTTAAATCCATTACCTCTGACCACTATATCCTTATGGGGAGAAAAAGCTTTGAGTCACTCGGCAAGCCGCTTCCCAATCGAACTCATTTGGTGATTACACGAAATCCCTCCTATCAAGTACCGGAAGGTCACTACGTCTTTGATTCGGTGGAGTCGGCACTTATGTTCTGTGAGAAAATTGAAATCGATTCACTTTTTATAATCGGCGGAGGAGAAATCTACACACAGACTCTTCCTTTAGCCGATGAACTTCTGCTGACTGAGGTGGAAGCTAGTCCTGATGGAGACGCGTATTTCCCAGAATTTGATCATAGCGATTGGGAAGAAACTTTCCGGGAATTTCATCCTCAGGATGAAAAACACGAACACGCTTTCTCTTTTGTGAATTATACCCGAATCAAATCCTAACATGTCGAAAAAGACCATTTGGATCACTGGAGCATCTTCTGGGATTGGAGAGGCAGCAGCCTATTTCTACAATGCAAAAGGGTACCAAGTGATTCTTTCAGCACGGAAAGAAGAGAAGTTGCAACAAGTGAAAGCCCAGAGTATGCATCCTGAAAGTTGTTATGTATTGCCTTTGGATTTAGAAGCCATTTCATCTTTTGAGCAAAAAACAGCTGAGGCTATCCAAGCTTTTGGGAGAGTGGAGGTTATGCTTCATAATGCAGGCATGAGCCAGCGTTCACTGATTTTTGAGACTCCGCTAGCTGTAGACCGAAAGCTGATGGAGGTCAACTTCTTTGGAACAGTAGCATTGACCAAAGCTTTACTCCCACACTTTGTTGCAAACAAATCGGGGCATTTTGGAGTCATAACTTCATTAGTAGGAAAATTTGGAACTCAATTCCGATCTAGCTATGCGGCATCAAAACATGCACTTCATGGCTTCTTTGAAACCTTGAGGTCGGAGCATTTCAAGGATCAAATTTACGTTACTCTGATTTGTCCTGGATTCATTCATACCAACGTGTCCATAAATGCATTGACTGCAGATGGAACTACACTCAATGAAATGGATCAAGCGCAAGCAAACGGCATGAAGCCTGAAAAATGCGCGACAGAAATATTTGCTGCGATGAAGTCAAAAAAAGAGGAAGTTTACATCGGAGGAAAAGAAACCTATGGGGTATATCTCAAACGTTTTTTTCCTACGGTATTCTCGAAAATTCTTCGAAAGTCAAACGTTCGGTAATAAAAAATCATGATGAAAGTAGTAACAGCGGAGATAATAACCATAGGAGATGAGTTGCTTTATGGACAAATAGTAGATACCAACAGTCATTGGATCAGTCAGGAACTTGATCTGAAGGGTGTGAAAGTGGTACGGAAAACGACTGTAGGTGATGATCGGAAGGATGTTTTAGCCGCATTTGAATCTGCGGAAAAAAGAGCTGACATCATACTGATTACAGGTGGACTTGGTCCGACAAAAGATGATTTGACCAAGCCATTGCTCGCCGAGTTTTTCGGTTGTGAAATCGTAGAATTCCCAGAAGCCGTCAAGGCAGTCAGTGACTATTTTTTACGAAGGGGAAGAGAAATGACTCCATTGAATATTCTTCAGGGTCATTTGCCTACTTGCTGTACTTACGTGCCGAATGAGGTCGGGACTGCACCAGGAATGTGGTTTGAGCAAAATGACAGGTATTGGATGTCAATGCCTGGTGTACCCTATGAAATGAGAAAACTTATGAAGGATTTTGTCCTTCCAAAGCTTCCAGAGATTTTTGCTCTCCCGGTAATCCACCATAAAGTCATTAAAACTGTGGGTATAGGAGAAAGCTGGTTTGCTGATTTGATTTCGGATGGGGAAACATCCCTGCCACATTCGATTCGATTGGCTTACCTCCCATCGCTGGGCCATGTAAAACTTCGGTTGACAGGTTTTGAGAATTCGAAAGAAGAGTTAGTAAAGGCCATCGATGAGCAAATTGATGCAGTGATGCCTTTGATCGAAAAATATGTTTACGGATTCAATACTGAAACTTTGGAAACAGCAATTGCCAAGCTGTTGAAGGCTGAAAAGAAAACCATAGCTTTAGCCGAGAGTTGTTCTGGTGGTTATGTTTCGCATTTGATCACCAGTGTCCCAGGAAGCAGCGCTTACTATCAAGGCGGAGTGATTCCTTATCATAACCAGTTCAAAAATGAGATCTTGGGTGTGAATAAAGATACCCTGAGCGGATTTGGAGCAGTAAGTGAGGAAACGGTTCGAGAAATGGCGATAGGTATTCGAACGCTTTTCAATGCTGATTTTGGATTGGCAAGTAGCGGAGTTGCGGGTCCTGACGGAGGTACGAAAGAGAAACCGGTTGGAACAGTCTGGGTTGCCTGTGCGATGAATGGACGAGTTGAGACCAAAAAAGTGCAACTCACCCAAGACCGAATGCTGAACATTCAATTGACTGGTATCACAGTTCTTAACATGTTACGAATTTGTATTTCTAAGAAATAGTAAATAATATTTCACTTGAAACATTTGTGATAGTATATGATAAAATTTAATTTTGAATATAAACCCAATTAAATCATAATGGCAAGTGTAGAAATGCTAATGCCCAAAATGGGCGAAAGTATCACAGAGGGTACTGTACTCACCTGGCTTAAGAAGGAGGGGGATTCTATCGAAGAAGATGAATCCGTGCTAGAGGTAGCTACTGATAAGGTGGATACCGAAGTCCCGTCCATCCATGCAGGTATCTTGAAAAAGATTTTGGTCAAAGAAGGTGACGTGGTAGCTGTTGGAGCGCCTATTGCGATCTTAGAAACCTCCGTTGCTGAAGCTGAAGAGTTACCGGCAGTACAATCAGATGCTGAAGAAGAGGTAGTCACAGCTGCTCCAGTTCATACTGATTTATTGGAATCGGATAAGGAGCCTAGTACTACCGATGATTCAAGATTTTATTCCCCACTCGTACATAGTATGGCAAAAGAGGAGAAAATTTCGCTAAGCGAACTGGCTGAAATTCCCGGTACTGGAAAAGAGGCTAGAGTGACGAAGCAGGATATGCTGACTTACCTCTCAAATCGAAATGTGAAAAGCCCAGCACCAGTGGTAGAAGCAATTCCACCTAGTTCCCCACCGAAAGCTCAGGTAAGTACTGCTGCGACTGACGAGATATTCGAAATGGATCGCTTACGGAAAATGATTTCACAGCGAATGATAGATTCACAGCGAATATCTGCTCACGTGACTTCATTTGTGGAAGCAGATATGACAAATATCGTGCTTTGGAGAAACAAGCATAAAGATGCTTTCAAAGAAAAGTACGGAGAGGGAATCACATTTACTCCTTTCTTCATTCAAGCAGTTGCAAAAGCAATTCGCGATTTTCCAATGATCAATATTTCCGTAGATGGAGATCGAATCATCAAAAAGAAAGATATAAATATAGGAATGGCGGTAGCACTACCGAGTGGTAATCTCATCGTTCCAGTAATTAGGAATGCTGATCAGTTAAACCTCGTTGGCATTTCAAAGAAAGTTAACGACTTAGCTAATCGTGCTAGAATAAATAAGTTGTCTCCAGATGATCTAGCGGATGGAACTTATACGGTATCGAATGTAGGGTCCTTTGGAAATGTGATGGGAACTCCTATAATTCTCCAGCCTCAGGTAGCTATAATGGCTATTGGAGCAATAGTCAAGAAACCTGCTGTTGTCGAGACAGCCACCGGTGATGTGATTGCTGTTCGTCACAAGATGATTCTTTCGCATTCCTATGATCACAGAGTTATAGATGGATCTTTGGGGGGAATGTTTGTAAAGAAAGTCGCTGATTATTTAGAGGGCTTTGATCTAAACACTTCACTTTAAAAAAAAGACCAGCTAAAAAAGCTGGTCTCTTTACTTAGCTCCTGTTACCAAACTAGTCGAATAGAATTTTAGCTTTGCAGCTAATGCTGCAAGCCGAATCGGCTTAGTCAAATAATCATCCATTCCAGATTCCATAGCTTTCTTTTGGTCCTCGTCAAAAACGTTCGCAGAAAGTCCTATAATGAAAACACTGTTGTTTTCCGGCATTTTACGAATGAGTTGTGTCGCTTCCAAACCGTTCAGGACTGGCATTTGAACATCCATTAAGATCAAATCGAAATTATATTTTTTAGCTAGATCGATTGATTGCTTCCCATTCTTTGCCACTTCAAATGAATAACCTAATTGTACAAGCATAAGAGTCATCAGCTTAATATTAAGGTCATTATCTTCAACTAGCAGGATTCGTAGCGGAAATTCAGAAGCCATCCCGATCCAGCTTTGTCTTTCTGGTTGACTGGATACCACAGTTCTCACATTCTGGTTCATTGCCTGCTTGAGTAATGCGGTAAAAGTAAAAATTGAGCCCTCATTTATTTTACTTGAAATCTTAAGCTCTCCACCTAGGAGCTCAATCAATCTTTTGGAAATCGCTAAGCCTAGCCCCGTCCCTTGATAAGGTCTAGAACTAGTGCTTTCCACTTGGTAGAACGGATCAGCCAATTGAGGTATCAGCTCCTCAGGAATTCCTATACCTGAATCTTTCACACTGATTGTTAGTTGAATTAATTCATTTGCGATGTTTTCGATAGTGGCATTAATACGAACTTCCCCATTCTTTGGTGTAAATTTTATTGCATTTCCCACAAGATTTAAAAAAATTTGCGTCAATTTTTCTAGATCGCCTTCTACTAATTCATCTGTAATCTCAGCGAATTCGACAATCAGGTTGATTTTCTTTCTTTTAGCTAATCCTGACAAAATTGAAACTTGTTTTTGAAACTCGATTTTGGGAACAAAAGTGCTAGGATGCATCTCAATCTTTCCGGCCTCAATTTTTGAATAATCTAGAATATCTTTAATGATCGCCAATAACGAATTTCCAGAGTTCTTGATAATATCCATGTATTCACTCTGAACTTCATCCAAGTCAGTTTGCTCCAATAAATCAATAATTCCCAATAACCCATTCATAGGAGTTCTAATCTCATGGCTCATATTTGCCAAAAACTCTGACTTTGCTTTACTGGCTTGGTCAGCGGCATTCATCGCTTGTAAGAGTCCTTTCTCCCATATTCGCTGTGCAGTCACATCCTTTGATATCGACATAACTTTATCTTTATCCAAGGGAAAAAATCGGACCTCATAATACGTTACATCGCCCATAAAAGTTGACTGTAACTCTACAGTTTGAATTTCACGGGTTTTACTGGCTTTCTTAAAACCCTGAACTATGGTTTCAGATTGCCCATCTTCAATCACTTCAGAAATATTTTTACCAATTAAATCCACATTTGGATCGATCCCAAATCGAGCAGTTTTAATTTTGAAATCTAAAATGTAACCTTCATTATCATAGATAAATAAGATATCAGGAATATTTTCAATAAGCGTGCGAAGTCGGTTTTCGCTCTGTATAAGTTCCTGTCTTCTTTCAAATTGATTGGTAATATCTGTACAAATACCAATGCCTCCACTAAAACTACCCGTAGAATCAAAGACTAGCTTTTCGAAAATTCTCAAACGTATATTTTGTTTCTCAAAGGAAATAAAATCATACTCAAAATCGATATACGTCTTATTTTCTTTTAAAGCTTTCCTAACTAAACCTTTAATTTTTATGGCATCCTTCTGATTTTTGGTATGTTCAAAATCTTTTATGAACAGACGCTTTGGAATGCCCAAAACTTCACTCACTTCATCTGAAATTCTGGTGATATTACCTTGGGCATCATGAAAATATACAAAGCCCTTGAGTTCTCTTAAAAGTAAATTTTGCTGATCGAAAAGCGTTGAAATCTCATCTGCATTTTTTGAAAGCAAACGCTGAGATTCCAGATTATTTTTCAATGAAAGTGCAAACAGTATAATCGTGCCAATAATCAAAACAATCAATCCGATATAAAGCAAAAAGTAGGTATTGTGAATACCAAGTATAATAGATTCAGATTCCCCAATAAATAATAGAGCCGCTTGATCACTAATTGATCCAAAATTGAAAGGATACTGAGTTAGTATACCTTTAATTGATTTGCCATTAAAATTCCAGTCTGATTCATAAACTCCGAATACACCTATTTTCAAATCAGTTAAAATTTGATTTGAAACTTTAGATTCTACAGTCAGAAACTCGTATTTTTTTCCCACACTCAAATCCCAAAATTCACCTTTGAAGTAAAGTATTTTTATCGCTTGTGGATCGATATAGAAGTTTTCAACATAGTCCTTTGTGAATGCAACAGGGTTGAGATAAAAAAAAATTCTAAATGGATGAATCTGTCCTTGGATCCAAAAGATAGATCGGGAAGGATTCAAATCAGGAAATTTTGCTGAAGATTCCTTCTGGATGAAATCGTTTCTGGGAGTCTGGGTAAAAAAGATAGTGGAATCCTTGAGATCGATATATACCGTATCAATTAAGCCGGGATAATTTTTAAACACTCGCTTCACCGCGTCAGTAAGTTTCTCCCTATAATCCTCCTCGTCTAGATCTAAATCTTCCAAATAGTCCATAAGCAGTGCCGAAGATTCTTCAAATTTATTCAGTTCAAGGGCTAATCCATTGGAAGCAAGCTCAGTCTGCTTCATCAAGAACTCTTTTTTAGAGGAAGTTTCTGTGGATATTATGGCCTTGAAAAAACTCACACCGAGGAGAATAATAAAAAAAACTAAGGTTACACCAATTGCAAGTGTAGCAAAAAAATCTTTCCGATAATTCGTGAAAAAATTCATTTCTTCAAATATTAACTTCGATAAGTACCCAATCTATCAACTCAAAATAGACCATCCGCGCGGATTTAGGGCTATACTCCTCATTAAACTCAAAAGTTGATTTTTTTTTAAGCAAAAACTCATTCGCCATGATCCGAACTTCTTGATTTTTACTGTTGAAAAGATTATAGTTTGAAATTCGAAAATTATCCTCCATAATAATATCTTTATAAATATGGTTTTTCAACGGAGGGAAGCTCAATACTTCGATTACCGAAGCACCCGCTGCGACTATATCTCCATTTTTCGTTGCAATTATAAGGTGTTCATCCTCAGGATTCAGATACCGGGCGATTATTTCGTCTACCGTAATGTCAATTCCTACCACAGCAAAAAGCTTTTCTTCAGTATAAATGGGGTGAATTAATGATAAAATCCAACCTCTTCCAGCAGGGTCTACATAAGCATCTGGAATCCAAACAGGTCCTTTTGAAGGATTATTTTCCCCATTTGCTTCATAATAAAAATTATATCTCGTCAGATCAATATCCTCTGCAACCAATTCTTTTGCATCGTAAGCCGGAAAAACCCGAGAAACCTGCATGGAAGAGTTGGAATAGACCTGAGCTACAAAACTATATTTATTTTTGATAGCTTTAAAGACTGAATCCAATGAGTTTGTAAGCTCAACCTCTTCCAGGGCTTCTCGAAAGCTAGGGGTCTTTTTTGTAATGACAATAGAGCTTAAATTAAAGTTGCTACCTGGATTATTCGTCGAAAACCCACCTTCAAATTCATAAGGGTAAAGCTCTCCGTTTAGAAGGATACTTTCCCGCCTAGCGAGAAGTCTTTCGTTGTAATCTTTCAAAAGAACGATTTCACTATTGAGTAATGAAAGTTCAGATTCGATTTCTTTGACAATCTGAATTAAACTGCTGGAATCATTTTGATTTTTGGATGAGTTAGACCGCTCACAAGAAGAGAATAGCGAAATCACAACAAGTAATGTTAGACTTTTCCCTTTCATAGCTAAATTGATTTTTGAAAACTATAAATTTTCCACCTGAGTACGAAATGAATTCCCCATTTCTATAAATCTTATTTTTACTTTATCAAAAAACTCTCCGGACCAAAAGCTTTCCAAATCAGACTCCTCCAGGACATCCATTTCGCTGACCTTGAAGGTCTGTTCCATGGGACCAAGCTCGTATTTGATAATATATTTATTGTTCCAGGAGAAAATACTGATTCGTATTTCCTCCTGGATAAATTCCTTTACAACTCTCATTCGGATCTTTTTACTTCAGCGGAGAAACTGACTTTCGACTGCAATGATGAGATTACCGAGCAATATTTCTCAACCGAAAGTGCTACTACTTTTTTAAACTCGTCTGATGTTGCATCCGGTGAAACTAACGTAAACTTCAATTCAATTTCAGTATAATAAGCTGGTACTCCATCATTTCGAGTTCCTTCTACCTCCACATAGAAATCAGTTATCGTCTTACGTTTCTTACGCATCATCAATACCGCGTCCACAGATGCACAACTCCCAACTGCTGAAAGCAATAAATCCATAGGTGACTGCGCTTTTTTCTCAAGCGCATCGTACATATCAATATGCACTACATTTCCTTGTGGATTGACTGCTTCGTACTCGAAGTCCGCTTTCATTCGGACCGTTACATTTCTTTTTGACATTGTTTTCAGTTTTTAATTTTGATAAGAAAGAATAGGCCTTGACGACACTTTTTCTTTCTCCTTTTTTCTTTTCAAATTTTTTTACTCACATATTTCTTCGGTACTGCCCTCCTACTTCATAAAGCGCATTGGTAATCTGACCTAATGAGCAATACTTCGTAGCCTCCATTAATTCGGAAAAAACGTTTTCATTCTTTATTGCTGCAGTTCTGAGTCGTTGCAGCTGATCGGATACTCTAGCAGGATTTGAAGCATGGAGATTTTTTAGGGTTGTGATTTGAACTTCTTTCTCAATTTGTGTTGCTCGAATCACTTCGCCAGGAGTGACAGTTGGCGAACCATCGGAGGAGAGAAAAGTGTTTACCCCAATTATTGGATATTCTCCAGTGTGTTTGAGCATTTCATAATGAAGGCTTTCTTCCTGAATCTTTCCACGTTGGTACATAGTTTCCATTGCTCCTAAGACTCCTCCTCTTTCAGTGATTCGATCAAACTCTACATAGACAGCCTCCTCTATCAAGTCTGTCAATTCCTCTATAATAAAGGCACCTTGAATCGGGTTTTCATTTTTTGTAAGTCCCAATTCCTTATTGATAATCAGTTGAATAGCCATTGCGCGACGGACTGACGCCTCGGTTGGAGTGGTGATGGCCTCATCATAAGCATTGGTATGCAGGGAATTGCAATTGTCATAAATCGCGTAAAGTGCCTGAAGTGTAGTACGTATATCATTGAAGTCAATTTCTTGCGCATGCAGCGATCGACCTGAGGTCTGAATGTGATACTTCAGCATCTGAGAACGCTCATTTGCTCCATATTTTAACTTCATTGCCTTCGCCCAAATTCTTCTTGCTACTCGCCCAATAACTGCATATTCGGGATCAATTCCATTCGAAAAGAAAAAAGAAAGATTTGGAGCGAAATGATTGATATCCATTCCACGACTCACGTAATACTCCACATAGGTAAATCCATTGGAAAGTGTCAGCGCTAACTGGGTGATCGGATTTGCTCCAGCCTCAGCAATATGGTATCCTGAAATAGACACAGAATAGAAATTGCGGATGCTGTTCTCAATGAAATACTCCTGCACATCGCCCATCAGACGAAGCGAAAACTCAGTCGAAAAGATACACGTATTTTGTGCTTGATCTTCTTTTAAAATATCCGCTTGAACCGTTCCCCGAACTTTTGCTATGGTTTCAGCTTTGATTTTGGAGTAAACCTCCTCAGGTAAAACCTGATCACCCGTCACACCAAGAAGCATTAAACCTAACCCCTCATTTCCTACTGGAATTTCGGCACTATAGGTAGGTATTGGGATTCCCTTTGCAGCATAGATGTCATTAATCTTTTGATTGATCTCATCTTCCAAACCATTTGCCTTGATGTATACCTCACATTGTTGGTCAATCGCAGTATTCATGAAAAATGCTGTCATCGTGGCCGCTGGGCCATTAATAGTCATAGACACCGAAGTCATTGGATCTACGAGATTGAACCCTGAATAAAGCCTTTTGGCATCATCCAGGCAACATACATTCACACCCGAATTCCCGATTTTCCCATAGATATCCAGCCGGTAATCCGGATCTTCGCCATAAAGTGTAACCGAATCAAAAGCTGTAGAAAGCCGCTTAGCCGCCATGTCTTTGGACACATAATGGAAGCGCTTATTGGTCCGCTCCGGTCCACCCTCACCTGCAAACATCCGAGTAGGATCTTCTCCTTCTCGTTTGAAAGGAAAAACTCCAGCTGTGTACGGAAATTTACCAGGTACATTTTCCCGAAGTCCCCATTTCAACAGATCACCCCAAGCCTCATATTCTGGCAGAGAAATTTTCGGAATACGAGAATCTGAAAGTGACTTGGAATAGGTCTGAATCTTGATTTCCTTATCTCTTACTTTGAAGACAAAAAAATCATCTTGGTAGCGTTGTACCTCTTGATCCCATTCATCAAGCCATTTCTTATTTTTTGGGTCTAAGCCAAGTGCTACTTGAGCATAGACTTCCTGTAGCGCTTTGATTAATAGATCTTTATCTTCAATTTTCAACCTTTGAATTGCTTCGATTGATTTGGAGATACTGTAAAGTTGCTGTGCAATATCCTTTTGTACTTCTACCCAAGAGTCGTAGTTCCGATTTACCTCAGCAATTTCAGAGAGGTATCGAATTCTAGCGGGAGGAATGATATAAATCTTTTCTGAGGTTCCGGCTGTCAATTCAAAGCTACTCTCCCAACCGGGATGTTTCTCGTTAATTTTAACTATTAATGCGCGATATAGCTTATTCATTCCTGGATCATTGAATTGCGAAGCGATCGTTCCAAAAACCGGAATATCCTCATCCGCTATCTCCCAAAGGTTATGATTCCGCTTATACTGCTTCTTGACGTCTCGGACTGCATCTAAAGCCCCTCGTTTGTCAAATTTATTGAGGGCAATCACATCGGCAAAATCCAACATATCAATCTTTTCTAATTGTGATGCTGCTCCATATTCAGGAGTCATTACATAGAGTGACAAGTCAGAGTGTTCAATAATTTCTGTATCAGATTGCCCAATTCCGGAAGTCTCCAAAATCACCATATCAAAACCAGCGGCCTTCACCGTATCCACTGCATCCTGCACATATTTGGAAAGGGCTAGATTAGACTGACGAGTTGCTAAAGACCGCATGAAAACGCGGGGGTGATTGATGGCATTCATGCGAATCCGATCTCCAAGAAGTGCTCCGCCAGTCTTTCGCTTTGATGGATCCACAGAAATAATGGCAAGCGTCTTATCTTCAAAATCCATCACAAAACGACGCACCAACTCATCTACTAAGGAAGATTTACCAGAACCACCGGTTCCAGTGATTCCCAAAACAGGCACTTTAGAGATTTTGCTTTCCTTTCTTACTTGATCTAAAACAGTTTTAGAGTTTTCCGGAAAATTTTCAAATGCTGAAATTGCTCTTCCCACGTGCTCCTTATGATCTCTACCTAATATAAAACCCTCAGGCAATTCATCCCCAATAGCAAAGTCGCATTGACTTACCAGGTCATTAATCATACCCTGTAATCCGAGAGCACGTCCGTCATCAGGTGCATAGATTCTATTGATCCCGTAGGCATGAAGCGCTTTGATTTCTTCAGGAAGAATAGTTCCCCCTCCCCCTCCAAATATTTTCACATGGCCTGCGCCATTTTCATTGAGCAGATCATACATGTACTTGAAAAACTCTACGTGACCACCTTGATAGGAAGTGATGGCTATTGCTTGGACGTCCTCTTGAATTGCACAATCAACGATTTCCTGCACGGACCGATTATGTCCAAGGTGGATCACTTCACAACCAGTTGCTTGGATAATTCGACGCATGATATTGATTGCAGCATCATGCCCATCAAAAAGTGAGGCAGCTGTGACGATTCGGATATGATTTTTGGGTTTGTAAATCTCTTGAGTAGTAGTCATTGATTTGGGTTAATCTAATTGGTTTAGAAAATGAAATTCATAGAAAGAATTTAGTTCTCAAATTGCTTTGGTAATATACAGAATTCGATAAAGATGGGCCTCAGCCAGTCGCAAGAAAACAAACTAATATTTACTGGTCAGTCAATTGATTCTTCAATAAAATGGATTTGTTAAGAATTAATAGGAGTCACAAAAGTACCATTCAGAACTTTATCATTAAAAAGTAGAAATATATTCTTAGGAATGTCAAAAAAATGGCTTCAATTCCATTGATAGCGTCTCAAAGAAATTGAGTAAAGGAGATCAAAGTTATAGCTGTACGGATTATCTACTCTTTTAAAATAGGAGATTTCGACTGGAAGGTGTTGTAGTATCCGGGATCTAGTTAGTTTAGCCGTAACTAAGCCACCCAAAATTCATGTCTTCAAAAAATTATGCGTTTTTCGTCTCCATAACCGCCGCACTTGGCGGCTTTTTATTTGGATTTGATACTGCTGTCATCTCTGGTGCTGAGCGAGATATTCAAGAAGTCTGGCAACTGAGCGACTGGCTACACGGATTGGCGATTGCCTCGGCTCTCTATGGTACAGTCATTGGGGCGCTATTTGGTGGATTTCCTGCAGATCGATTTGGTCGAAAGAATAGCCTACTTTGGATAGGCGTACTTTATTTCGTGTCTGCCTTTGGTTCTGCCATAGCTT
>JBDNIP010000506.1:0-8137 GCA_041688245.1 Algoriphagus sp. | reverse complement strand
TGAATCGGTTTCGGCCAAATATTGTGTTTTCAGGAGGAGAAAGCTATACTGAGGATAGCTGGAAAAATATCAAAATCGGAAATGTGGATTTCTGTGTAGTTAAACCTTGTGCGCGCTGCGTATTAATCACCGTGGATCAGGAAACTGGTGAGAAAAGTAAAGAACCTTTGAGGACACTGGCGAGTTATCGGACCTTAAATAATAAAGTGTATTTCGGCCAAAATGCGCTAGCACTTCAAGAAGGATTCCTCCGAGTGGGGGATTCAATCCAATTGATATGATCAGCAAGAGCTACTATCGACTTATTCCACTTTGGGTACTGGTTGAGACTTTCCTTGTTGGATTGCTCCACGCGTTTCGAATTCCCCTTGCCGGCGTATTCATTGTCTGCTTTTCGGCATTATTTATAGCGTTGATCTATTTGACTACCGGAAGTTCTACGAAAGTGATCCATGCGATACTGATAGTATTAGTATTCAAGATACTGCTTATTCCTCATGCGCTATTAGGAGTATTTCTTTCAGTTGCGTTACAGGGTTCTTTTGGGGTATTTATTTACCCACAGAAGGCCGATCGGATGCTAGTGACAGTATTCGCCACATGCAATCCGAGACTATGAATCTGGTTAGCTTAATAATCATTTTAGGAATGGGCTTTTGGAATTTGCTGAATGAATTTATGAGATCAATCGTAGATTATTTCCCATTTTTAGCTACTGCTCTTAGTGCAAAAAATCCAGTGGTAAGCTACCTTGAAATCTATCTGGTAACCGGTATTATTGAGGGTTGGATGATTGGAAAAGTTGTCTTGAGCTTTAAGCGAAATTTTCTGGTCTTAGGTGAAGAACCTGATACCAACACTTAAAACAGAAAAATAAACTTTGAATGGGTATTACTCACCGTTTTGGCAGTGATTTATTTTATCCCACTTATTTCAGCTCCTTTCAGAGAAATGAGTTTGATAGTAGCGATAATAGCTACAGCTTGAGATTTTATTATGTGCCCATTCTTAGAAAAAGCCCTTTTTGCTTTTCTGTGAAGTACAAAATCCGGATTACCGAGAGAAATTAATTTGACTGGGGGAATCCTTTCAGAAATGCGTAAAAATCTTAAAACCTCCTGGAGAGTGGCTTCAGGACAAAAGATCTTTAAACGAATTTATTCTTTATAAAAAAATGGACACAGATCAGTCTCTAAATATCATCATCCTCACTGGAGGGAAAAGGGTCGGAAAAACAACCTGGCTTCAAAAGAACAAATCCGATTCGGCAGGTTTTCTGAGTCCGATAATTCATGAAAAGCGGAATTTCCTGTTGATTCCTAGTCAAGCAGTATTCCCGATGGAAGAATCCAACGGACAACTCCTTGTGGGTAAATATTCTTTTTCAGCCAGTGCATTTACTGCTGTGGAGCAGCATGTTCAGAATCACTATCATGCAGATGAATTAATTTTTGATGAAATCGGTCCACTTGAAATTCGAGGAGAAGGATTCTCAAGTTTATTAAAACTTACACTACAGAACTACTCGGGCAAATTACTTATTGTCCTCCGATCGGAGATCGTAAAAGAAGCGATCGAAGCTTTTCAGCTCAATCGCTTTCCTATCACTGTGATAGATTTTGAAGAGTTAAAGAATTCCGAAGCGACTGAACTCAATTATTGATAATTCTTTACTGTCTCGATGAAGATTTTCACCATCGCTGGATCTATGTCAGGATAGACACCGTGACCCAAGTTGGCGATGTGTCGTGTACCTTTAAACTGGTTCATCATGTCGATTGTCGCTTGTCTGACTTGATCTGGATTTCCATAAAGGGCAGCTGGATCTAGGTTTCCTTGGAGCGTCTTACCAGTTCCAATTAATCTTCTTGATTCAACGATTCCCATATTCCAATCTAGTCCGATCGTCTCACAGTTCAATTGACCCATTTTCTCTCGGGCAAAGAAAGCTCCTTTTGCAAAAACAGTTTTAGGTACTTCGCTGATCGCATCACAAATCTGAGAAATGTACGGGAATGAAAATTCCGCATATTGCTTTGGTCCCAAAATCCCTGCCCAGCTATCAAAAATCTGAACTAGGTCGGTTCCTGCATTGATCTGTGCCTTCAGGTAATTGATGGTACTATCAGTAATCATCTGAAGCAATTGATGTGAGAACTTCGGCTGAGTATAAAGCATTTCTCGAGCTTTAGAGAAAGTCTTTGAGCCAGAGCCTTCAATCATGTAGGCAAATATGGTCCAAGGTGCTCCTGCGAAGCCAATCAAAGGAACCCGCCCAGCCAGATTTTTCTTTGTGATTTCTATAGCCTTAATCACGTAGCTCAGATCATTCGCTCCATCTGCCACCCGGAGTTTCTTGAGATCTGATTCTGATCGGACTGTGTTTGGAAAAACAGGGCCTGTTTTTTCTACCATTTCGTAAGGCAATCCCATAGCCTCTGGTATCACCAAAATATCAGAAAAAATAATGGCAGCATCAACTCCCAAAATATCTACAGGTTGAATAGTCACTTCAGCGGCAAGCTCAGGAGTTTGCGCCAGCTCAATAAAGCCGCTCACACTGTCTCTTACTGCTCGGTATTCCGGTAAGATTCTTCCCGCCTGACGCATCAGCCAAACAGGGGTTCTTTCGACTGATTCTCCACTTGCAGCCCTCAGCAGCAAATCATTTTGTAATTGCATAGACTTAAAGATAAGGAGCAAATTTTGTTTGGACTCCTGATAACTCAAACATAAAAAACAGGAAAGAGACTTCTCCTTCCTGTCTATGGTAATCAGCTGGTTTAGCTAATTATTACTTATTCCTTGGGTAAAGCGATACAAAATCACTCGCTTTAACTTCAAGCATGATCGTCACAGCATCATAATTCGAGTAATCGATTCTATTACCTGCAAAATTAGAAGGGATTACAACTACTCTAAATATTTGATTTTCGACCCATTCTGAAGAAAGAATTGAAAAATCTAAAGGACCTTCAATATAAATTGAAAAATCTCTAATCGAAAAATCATAGTTATAAATTAGGACTCCCTCTTGGAAGAAATAGTTTTGAGGTAATAATCTCCAAACATCTCTTCCCTGATCAACTCCGGAAAGCCGATAAACCAAAACCACACTACCAAGAGATATTGTGTTAGGGAAGTCAAAAATATCGGAATAATTATTTGCCTCTGTGAAGTCGATCTCTACTTCATAAGTAGTACCAGCGACATTTACCCCATCAAGCCCATCAAATCCATTAAGGCCGTCAAGTCCAGCAGGACCCTCGCATGCTTGGAAAAACAAAATCCCAAGTAGGGATAGACTCATAGCTAGTAGCTTTTTCATAGTACTGGTTTTTTAAGTGTGACTTCTTTCACGTTAGGAATGCAAATGGGGTTTATAATAAACTTATCTGTATGGCTGTAATTATACTAGTAGTCATATTTTCGTTGATTTTTGGGGCCGTAAACCGAAGATTGAAACAACCAATTATCGTTTTTACACAATCTGTATCTCGCTTCTACCTTTCGCCGACAAAGCGGATACTAATAAAAACTTACTAGAATTAGCGGATTGGAGCGATCACATGGACTTCATCCTCTCGGATTACCTTATCGATAAAGATACCGGATAGCTTCAGATTATTTTCTACGGCATACTTTTCCAATTCAGCCTTAATGCTTTTAGGCCCTGGCATCACCCAACTGCTACCGGTGATTACAGCGAGGAGATAACGGTCTTCTTCAAAAGTTTTAAGTTCAAATCCTTCCTGAGGTAAAAGTTGGTTTATTCCGACAAAAACCTTCATGGTATCCAACTTTCCCGCAGGCTCGATCTCATAAATTGTATGTAAGAAAGTACCAATTTTTAGACTTTTTTGAGTTAGCGTCTCTTCAAAAATCTTTGCTATTTTCGGATCTTGAGGGATTCCTATGAACGTATTGCCAAGAAGACTTTCTGGTTTTTTATTGACAAGTTCGATTAGCACGGGATTATTTCCACCCAACTGATCAAAGCTCCAATATCCAAAGCCAACGACTAGGCTCAGTATGACTGTTACAATAAGAAGTTTCTTGAGCATGAATTAGAAGATATACCGAATTCCGATTCCACCCTGGCCCCTGATATGGCCTACACGATCTAATAATTCTAGGAACAAGCCTACTTCCATAAAAATATTAATAGGCAAATCATTAAAGTAATACTCCGCTCCCACAAAGCCTTCAGGTCCGAAATCCACATTTGTTCGAATTTCCTGCTGGATCTGAGATGAATTTTGAGGGTTACCGCTAGAATAATTGTAAGTGACTTGGGTAGTTCGAAACTGGACTCCTGCACCGCCATAACCCAGTAGGTAACCTTGCTCAATACTGAAGATATCAGTGATGTCTTCATTGTAAGCCATTCGACCACTGAGAGAAATTCCCTTTTTTGCCCCATGTGAAAAGTAAAAAGCACTAGAGTTTGGAGGGTTATTTTCAAAGTCTCGTTGATAATAGCTGTTTCCATTTACACCTCCAGATCCCAGCATGACTTCAAATGAGAATTCGTCTGATATAAAATCTTTGAAAGTGATAGTTAAAGGCTCACCGAGCCTTAAACCGATACTTCGTTCTTGCGCTTGACTCAAAAAAGGCAATAAAACAAATAGGATGATGATCTTGTACTTCATGAGGTAATTCTGATTTTTTTCAATCTTCGCAAAAACCAGGCTAGATCGCCATAGTCTTCAATTGCATTTGGTGTAGTTGGGTATAAAACCCACCAAGCTCTATCAAATAATCATGTGTACCCGATTCTACTATTTTTCCTTTGTCCAAAACAATAATTTTGTCTGACTTTTGGATTGTGGAAAGTCGATGTGCGATGATAATTGAGGTTCTCCCACTCATCATCTTATAAATTGCCTCTTGGACCAACTCTTCAGTTTCGGTATCGACAGAGGAAGTGGCTTCATCCAAAATGATGATCTCTGGATTGTAAACTATCGCTCTGACAAATGAAATTAATTGACGCTGTCCCACAGAGAGTGTGGCACCTCTTTCCATTACATTATATTCAAGTCCTCCGGGGAGTCGCTCGATAAATCGTCTGGCTCCCACCAAATCCGCCGCATACATCACTTGCTCTCGGGAAATATCAGGATTGCCAAGGGTAATATTGTAATAGATCGTATTCGAAAAAAGAAAAACATCTTGAAGAACTACTCCTACATGTTTCCTCAAAATTTCTAATTCAAAGTCTTTAATATTATGCCCGTCGATCGTGATGGATCCCTTGTTGACTTCATAAAAACGTGAAATCAGATTAATAATGGAAGACTTCCCAGCTCCTGTAGCGCCAACTAATGCAACGGTTTCTCCAGATTTCACTTCAAACGTAATATCTTTTAAAACATAGTCTTCATCCACGTAGGCAAAGGAAACTTGATTGAACTTGATATTACCCTTTACCTTCCCAGGAGCAAAATTTCCTTCATTATCGATATACTCCGTGCTTTCGAGTAATTTGAAAATCCGCGAGGAGCTGACAACCCCCATCTGTAGCGTATTGAATCTGTCAGCAATCATCCTGATCGGACGAAAAAATAATTGCAGATACATGATGAAAGAAATCAATACTCCAATTTGTAATTCCACACCTAATATGCCTACCGCGCCATACCAAACGACTAGGCCTATACCTATAGCCTGAATAATTTCAGCTACTGGAAAATAGATCGAATAGTAAAGCACCGATCGGATATGGGCTCGAGCGTGTTCTTTGTTGATCTCCTGAAATTTTTGAAATTCTCGCTCCTCACGATTAAATATCTGGATAATATTCATCCCCGTGATATGCTCTTGAAGAAACGAATTCAGGTTAGAGACTGCATTCCGTACATCGTTGAAGGCAACTTTGATCTTTTCTTTGAATACGTAAGTAGAAATTAACATCAGTGGTAGCGTACATAAGCTGACCAGTGTAAGTTTCCAATCAATGTAAAACATCACTCCAAGAATTGTTACTAATTGAAGCAAATCACCGATGATTGCTGCCAAACCCTCTGAAAACACATCTGCGAGGGTTTCTATGTCAGAGATATTCCTAGTCACTAATCTTCCAATCGGCGTATTATCAAAGAATTTCAGTCGAAGTTTGAGTAAATATTTATAGAGTTTTACTCGAATATCGCGGATGATAACTTGCCCTATCCACCCTGAATAATAGGTATGAGCCCATTGGACAATCGCTTGTATAACCAGAAGGCCGATCAGCAAATAGATGATTTGAAGGAGTCCAACGGTATCACCAACAGTGACATAATCATCTATTGCGATTTGGATAAAATAGGGTCGGGTAGGTGCCAAAATTGCTAAAGCAACAGTCAAAAAAATTAAAAAATTAAACTGACGCTTATATGGCTTTACAAATGTGTAAAGTTGCTTTAATACTTGCGTGTCAACAATTTCCCCTGAGGATTCTTTTTCTTTAGCTAAGCTCAAAATATTTTAATCTAAATAGATTTCTGATTGGTATTCGATTCGACTCAAAAACAAGCCTTTTGCAGGAGCAGATTTCCCCGCTTTTATTCGCTGCTTGCCAATAATTATCTGCCTCATCTCCTCGGAAGTTCGATGATGGTAACCAATTTCAACCAAGGTTCCCACTATTGCCCTCACCATTCCTCTCAAGAATCTGTTAGCCGTTATATGAAAAAACAATTCTCCCTCTTTTTGTTCCCAATAAGCTGACTTTATTTGACATCGGAAATGCTTGACATCGGTACGGATCTTACTAAAACATTCAAAATCCTCATATTCCAGTAAGTATAAAGCTGCTTTATTCATTTCTTCCACATCAGGATTGTAGAAACATCGCCAAGCCATTTCGTCCAGAAAAGGATCCTTTCTGAATACAATTCGATAGACGTATGAACGCCATTTGGCATTAAAACGGGCGTGTGCACTAGTTTTCACTTCGCGAATCGAATGTATTGCTATTTCTTTCGGGAGAATACCATTTATTGCCTTGATGAATTTTTCCTTTTCAAATGGCAAATCAGTTTCAAAATGACAAACCTGCATGCTGGCATGAACGCCCGTATCTGTACGTCCACTTCCCACAATGGCGATCGGAATTCGAAAAAATGTACTTATCGCAGACTCTATACACTCCTGCACAGTAAATGCATTTGCCTGAATCTGCCAACCATGGAAAGGTGTTCCTTTATAACTTAATTCCAGAAAATAGCGCTTGATTTCACTCATTATTCGACAAAGATACTATTCCCCATCAATTCAGGAAGAAAATTGAATCTTTGGAAAGGAGGGCAGAACCGCTTTTCTTTGCCAAAAATTAACAGCTATGATTCAACGTGTTCAGTCCATATTTTTATTTTTAGTAGTGATTGCGATGGGGGCTACCATCGGACTACCGATCTGGGAGCAAATTCAAACCAATTCCGGATTAGGAGATTCTTGGTCACTTTCTGCATTTTATTTGAGCAATATTGATTCTGCGGGCGCAGAAATTCAATCTTCTTCCAAATGGTATATTGCCACATTGGCAACTTTCGCAGGTCTTTTGGCCTTGATATCGATTTTCCAATATGCCGATAGGGGTCGTCAGATGATGATCAATATGGTGAACAGCTTAGTGATGGTAGTTCTAGTGGTAGCAGTATTTTTGACTACGAATGGAATAAATTCTGCCATCAATGCTCCTGAAGCAGGGAGTTATCAACTGGGTTTCTGGGCAATTTTAGTGGCAATGGTAGCTAATATGTTAGCCAATAGATTTATTCGTAAAGATGACGCATTGGTAAGATCGGTGGATCGGATCAGATAGTACAGGTAAGTATCAAGATTTGAGAACCAAGAGCCAAGAGAAGAGCCAAGAGATCAGACTAAAGTATCTAGTAACAAGATATTAGTATCGTGACCTAAGAGCCAAGAAAAAATAGCCGGTAATGAGACGGCTATTTTTCGTTTACCAGAATCTTATTCCGATTGTTGGGTAAAAGGTTTTAAAATTTTCTGTCCCTATGATTCCTACTTGGATTGAGATGTTTCCATTGAGACTTCTTCTATAAAATCCTCTGATTGTAGTCCCACTGAAAATTTCGCTATTTGTATTATCGAGTAATATTCCTGCTCCGAAAATATTTTTTGA
>JBDNIP010000505.1:0-2576 GCA_041688245.1 Algoriphagus sp. | reverse complement strand
TTTGTCCACTGGATTTCCCCAAGTGCGATGTTGCCAGATGACATTCAGCTCTGGATATTCAAAAATGGCAGTTTGCGTATCTGCAATATTGGATTTACCTTCTTTCTGCACATAGATTCCTCCGGTAGATGTGATTTGAGTTGGCCAGCCCAAATCGAGCATCCACCGAACCGTGTCCAACATGTGTACACACATATCACCGGTGATGCCATTTCCATATTCCATAAATGTCCGCCACCAGCGGATATGCGGCAGTCCATCGTAAGGTCGAAGCGGAGCCGGACCAGTCCAAAGGTCATAATTGAAAAATGCCGGAACTGACTCTGCTGGAGGATTTCCATTGGATCGCATATGGAAATAACAGCAAACTTCTGCGTGTGAGATTTTGCCAAGAAGTCCCTGATCGATCACTTCTTTTTTGGCGGTGATTAGATGGGGTGTGCTCTTTCGCTGAGTACCAACCTGTACTTTTTTGTTGTATTTTCTTGCAGCGGCAAGGATAGCTTCGCCCTCGATGACGTCAACTGAAATTGGTTTTTGAAGATAAACATAAGCGCCAGATTTCAATGCATCAATTGCCATTAATGCATGCCAGTGATCCGGCGAACCGATCAATACATATTCTGGTTTGATATCTGCTAGAAGCTTTCTATAGTCTTCAAAAAGTGGAGGAACCTTACCTGATTTTTGTCGCTCTGAGACAAGCTTTCCTGCAGCCTCTAAAATATTTCGGTCAGGATCGCAAAGTCCTACAACTTCTACATCAGCAACTTGGATCAAGCGAAAAAGATCTGATTTGCCGTACCATCCGGTACCGATCAAGGCTACTTGAAGTGGACCCTCACGATCTTTAAAATCCATACCGAGTAGGCCAAAACTAGTCAAAACAGCTAACGATGAGGATCCTTTTAGAAAATCGCGTCTATTTAATTGGTTCATAGGTTTTTGGGTTGAGGTTGATCTGATAAACAATTTACAAAAAGAAGACAAGTGAGCAACTTTACTGAGATAAGAGGTTAGATTCCCCTTTGAAAAAAATCAAATAGCTTTCCAATCCAGCTGTAGTCCTTCATTTTTGGCTTTGGTATCTAATGAAGTGCCTACAGCGATTCCAATGGAGATTCCGATAGGTAATCCGATTCCCAACAATGCCATATTTCCCATTAGCGCACCAAAGGCAACTCCCAGCGGAATCCCAAAAGCACTAATTCCTAATACCAGCCATAAAGTTTGATAATGATTTTTCGCAACGATTTGGAGTTCTTTCTCGAGAAGTTTGAGGATAGCTGCTTGGCCTGTCTTTAGCGCTTTCAATAATTCAGGATCCGGGCCGGGGAAATTGTTAAGTCCAGCTATGATTTCGCTAATATTCTGTATTTGACTTTCTGGAATGGACTTTTGATCAATTACAGTAAGAAGCGTACTCAAATTATAAGCTGCTTTGGCAAGCTTAGGGTTTTCTTCGAAAGAAGAGCGAGAAGTGAGTACAGTTAGCGGCATGTGGAAAATTTAAACTTTTAAAGAAGAATCGTAAGATTGAGTGTAATTAAGTGATGTTTTCCAAATTGTCTTGGTCTATAGGGTAATTTGATGCTTTATTGGCTGTATTCGATCATTTTTATTGATTGTGCGAATAAGTAAATCGGCTTCTTCAAAAAAAATTTGTATAGCCAAATACCTCCTCAAAATCTAACCCTTTGACCGCTGTCATCATATAAATAGCCAAAGGTGACCTTCCAAATATGAGGACATCCCAAGTCGGGTGGTTTAAAATTTTTTCTTTCGTCATTTCAAATACTGGCATTCCAAATTGTTGAAAAGCCTTTAAAAGTTTAATCTAATGTTCCTCGTTTTTTTACCCAAATATTCAAATCACCGGTGATCCTAGAGTAACCGTAAAGGATGACTGAGAAATCACCAACCAAGATGTATTCTGCTTCAAGGTCATTGACAGCAGAAATAAATTCCGTAAAATCATAATCAAAAATATTTCCTATCACTCTCTTGATCTCACAGAAAAAGCAGTTTTATCCATTCGTGGAGGGTTGTCAATAGTATAGCCATACGCAATGCTCTCGAGGTAGCGATGAATCTTAAGGCGCTGCTGCCAAGTTAGCTTCTGATGTGCCTTACCATAGTTTACAGATTTAGATGCAGTCCGGGCTTCAAAAGCAGTTCGGTCGAGTTTGAATTTTTTAGGGTCTTCTGATATGCCACATATCACATATAAGGTGTACACTTGATTTATGGAAATATTCAAGTAATTAATCTCTGTCCTCAAATCTTTGACCTTGCAATCTCTGGTCTTGCAATCTCTATTCTCCAAAGCTCGAATCTCTCCTCAGCTTATTTAAACAAGGCAACATCGGGCACCCAACATCCGACATCCGACATCCAACATTCTTAAAACTTCACCCCAAACCGTTCTCCTAATTCTGTTAAATCTTTTACCACAGGATCCAATAAAGGAATTCCCTCCTTCCTTCGAACCCCTTCCAGTTCCCGCTCAGGATCACCTGGGATCAATACTTTTTCATTCCCCGGCGTTGGCTTGGCGGACCTGAATCGAGTAATCC
>JBDNIP010000504.1:0-1562 GCA_041688245.1 Algoriphagus sp. | reverse complement strand
GAGAAAGAGAAAAGATATACAGCAGGCTTAGCAATCAACACTGTTTCAGGTATTCAGACAGTTTCCTTAAAAGGAATCATCGACCGTGTAGATGAACATAATGGCTCGGTAAGATTGATCGATTACAAGTCAGGGCAGGACAACAAGAACTTTCCCGATGTGGCTTCGCTTTTTGATCGGGAGCATAAATCCCGGAATAAGGCCGCGATGCAAACTATGTTTTATGGCTTAATTTACCGAGCCACAAATCCGGAAAACACCTTGCCACTAAAGCCAGCGATTTTCAATCTCAGGGAGATGTTTGGGGATGATTTCAATCCGTAGTTGCAGCAGAAACAGCCTTATAAAACAGGAGTTGAAGTAAATGATTACCGAGAGTTTGAAGCTGAATACAAAGAGGCACTAACTACGTTACTGGAGGATATTTATAACCCTGAAATACCCTTCGACCAAACTGACGATTTGAAGAAATGTGAGTATTGTCCCTACAAGGAGATTTGTGGGAGGTAATAGTAGCTGTTGGAGCATTCCCTTTCGGGAGCTAGGATCTAAAATGAATTTTGAGACTCTTGATTTATATCTTAAGTGTTAGTTTGATCGTAGCTGTTATTTGGATCATTCACAATCAGTAAAAAAGGTGGATGATTTTTCATCCACCTTAAACTCACTGAATTCCTTATTTGGGCATTGGTTAGAAATCATCCATCCAAGGCGCGCCTTTTTTCCAATTTCCTACGAAACCCATTTCAAATTGAATATTAAAATACGGGAAATTGTCTAACGGAGACTGCTGGAAGTTGGAGAATGACGATTCCCAGAAATACCCCGTGTTGGTAGGAATTCTGTATGAAAATTTCAACCGAAATGTGGAGGTTGATTCGCTCCAAAACTGGGAGATTGACACTCCCATTCCAAGGATTATTCCATCAGGGAAATGCAGGAGATTGACAGAGGTACTGGGGTTTTGAAGCAGAGAGCCGAAATCATCATCTGGCGTAGGTTTAGACAGAAATAGATTGTTCTCAATAAATGAATAACCCACAAATGGAAATAGCGTGAAGGAGTTCTTTAGTTTTATATGATAATTTAAAGTGAAATTAGTACTTAAAGATCTTCTAAGGAGCTCGGAATTCAGTGATGGGTTACTTCTATTTTGATTTCCGATAGCGAAATCAAATCCAGGTTCAAATCTTTTAATTCTATAATTCAATCCCAAACCATAATTGAAGCTTGACCTCGGAATGGCAGGATAGCCGCTTTCAAGCAAAAGTGGGTTGATATTACTGGAAGTCGAAGTCATGAATGCCGGTAATACTAAAAACAGACTAAATCCCCTGTCAAAATCAGGAGCCGTCTGCTCCGGCAGTCTGAAACCCTTTTGGGCATTGCTTGATAAACTAAGAGTAAGAGTGAGTAAAATTAAAAGCGCTGTTTTTCATGTTACGGGGCTACTTTAACTAAATATATATAATTCTCAAAATTCTATCTTAGTCATCTTACTCCCACCACTTTTCCTTTTCTATTTTTTTTCCCAGCTTATATCTGATACTCAGGAAGTGGTT
>JBDNIP010000503.1:0-3328 GCA_041688245.1 Algoriphagus sp. | reverse complement strand
TACGAAGAGACTGCAGCCTATGGGCATATGGGAAGAGTAAATGAAGTGGTAACCAAAACCTTTTTATCGCCTTACCGAGATGAGATCACCTTGCAAGTAGAGCTTTTCACGTGGGAAAAATTAGACTACGTCGATCGAATCAAATCCATTTTTGGATTATAAAAATGCAAGCCTCCTGAATTTTGGGAGGCTTTTTTTAAATTTCTATTATATTCCTTAAGCATAAATTCGCTTTTAGTTTATGCTTTTATATTGGTCAAATTTTAATAAAAAAAAGCACAAAAAGTTTTCTTTTAAATACTTTGATAAATCGTTTTTTTTTTTGCTTTGTAGAGACTTCATTACTAGTTCATCGGTGAATTTTTCTAACCATTTACTTAACAAAAAATGAAAAATAAAATCAAAATTTTAATCTTGGGGTCACTATGTCTGACACTATTCACCCCGAAACTAACAGCAACGGATTTAGGTGATGGTATTGGCTTGGCTGGAGTTGCTATTGCTGTTTACGGTATCGTTGATGGCAATTGTGATGATAAGCGGACAGAAGGCACTCTTCAGTACCGAATGAAGGACGGTGTCTGTCAAGTAGTTAATTGCATATCATTTAGAAAAATCTGTGAGCCAGTTTTACCAAAAGTATGATGTTAATTTTAAAAGGGTTCGTGCTACATGGACTCTTTTTACAATTTTTATTCTATCAATTTTTTTCGGATGCGATTCTAAAAAGGCTGAAATCCTTAGGGGATTTAATAATCCTATTGAGAAAGAAATTAAAATCGATACAATAGAAATATCTCCTTCCCAATCATCCCAAATCGGCTTTTTCCAGATGAATGAAGAGGCTGTTTTTTTCGTGGATCAAGCTTACGCAATAATTGAAGAGTTCAACTTGAAAGGGGAATCACAAGGAATTAAAAAACGAGAGCTTGATGGTCCTGAAGAACTTCAAGGAATATCTGAATTGATCCCTACTATGGAAGGTTTTATAATACGGCACAATTATGTCTTTTACCAATATGATTCCAATTGGGGTTTTGTAGGAAAATCAGTTCTTCAATTTTCATCAGATGTGAGTTATGATGAGCTCATGGATAATCCAAAAGGAGAGAATATTGGCATGTATGAGCCCCAAAATTACAACTCCAAAACGAGTGAATTGCCCGACGGAAATTTAGTGACTAAAATAGATGTAGAGCACCCCATATTCAATGCATTTATCTCTCGAGAATATTATCGTAATGGGAAAATTTTGGGTAAAATCAATCCTTTTACAGGTCAAGTTGTGGAAATTTTAGGTACCCGGCCTGCAAGTTTCGAAGCATTTCGCTTCGTTCCTTTTCATAACAAGATGGATTATTACTGGACTAAAGATGATTTGATATTTGTGACTCATGAGATAGATTCATTGATTTATATTTATGATATAGACTGGAATTTAAAAGAAACTTTCGGGACAGCTGGTATTGGCATGAATACAACTTATGCGGAATCACAAAGTTTGGATGTGGCATTTGAAAGCAAGTACTTCTATGATTCCAGAAAAAATGAGGGATTTTACAAAGACATCTTTGTAGATGAGAAGAATGGACTAGTATTCCGAACTTACCGTCAAGGGAGTAATAGACAAGATTTATTGGACGAAACAGATAACCCACTTCGAATACAAATTTTCAAAGAGGGAAAGCTCATAGGAGATTTTGCTACCCCTGGTAGATTCAGGATCTTAGGCAAAATCGGTGAAAAATATGTAGCTGATGGTTATTTTGACGAACAAAACGAAAAACAAGGTTTTTATTTGCTAACCATTAATTGAAATGAAATATGAGAAGTTTTATCTTATTGGGTCTTTTATTTTTTTCAATTAATGGATACTCCCAAAGTCTGATTAGTGGAAAAGTATCTAATTCTGAAAATGGAGACCCTGTTTCTTTTGTTAATATTATCATAACTGAGCTAGGTAAAGGCACGGTCAGTAACATAGACGGTGAGTTTAATTTTAGGCTTCCGGCTTCCGGTAAAGATGAAATGGAGGTTGTGTTCTCGCATATAGGTTTTGAATCGACATCATTCCAAGTAAGAGATTTGAAAAAGGCTCCCATTGAGGTGAAATTGATCCCAAGTGAGTATGACCTGGATCAGGCCATTGTGCTGGACTATCATCCTAAGAAAATCATGGAGCGTGCCCAAGAAAACTTGGTCCAAACCCAATATGGAAGTCCTCATGAAATAGAAGTGTTTTATAGGGAACTCATATGGGCAAATGACATCATCCAAGGTTTCACTAGGTCAAGAGGAGATATGCACTCAGAAGGATATCAAAAAAAACACTCCAAAAGACCAAATACAAGTGGGGATGTTTACAGTTTCTTGGCTTTCGATCAGATCCAAAAAACCAACTATGGCGTCATTACAAGATTTAATGAAATGCCTAGAGGAGCAATCAGCGATATGCTTTTCCCTTTCATGATATTCCAATTATGGGATTTTAATATCAACTGGTTTGATTATGAATTGCTAGGAGGCAAAAAAATCGGAGACCGTGAAGTTTTCGTCTTAGCTATAAAGGCAAAGAATAACGGAGTAAAAAATAGAGCAAATCGATGGGGGCATAGTTTATATGGATTGCTAGAAAGTGCTGTTTTTTATATTGATCAAGCTGATTATGGTATTCACATGATGGAGTTGCGACAAACTTACCCAGAAGACAAGATCATTAGTGAATCTTATGGCCAAGTTTTTCTTCAAGAAAGTCGAGATGGGGTCGTTAAATTCAAGAGGGATAAGAATGGGAAGTATTTCTTCACCTATGCAAATTATAGTAAATCATATGTTGATTATGGATATGAGGCTGAAGAAAGTCCTCTGACTAGAAATATAAAAGAGTATTCCGAAATCTATGCAGTTGATATTAGTCTCCAAGTGTTAACTAATGAAGAGCTTTCTGCAAAGTATCATGGTCCAGTTTCCGGAACCAACCCAAATCGAACATTTTATTTCCATCCTGACCTGTACAATGGATGGATTTTTATTTCAGGAAAGGCACGCTACAATTCTGATTTTTGGGCAGGTTACGATTATCCATCATATCCAGGTGAAGTGGAGCTTGAGTCTAAGCTTGCTAGTGTAAAACCTCTAGCTGGGCAGTTTTCCGAATTTCGAAACAATCAATTTTATCTTTTCCCTATACTTAGAAAGAGGAATGGTTTGAGAGAAAACTTTTGGGATAGAACTGGGCTTTTTCAAGTTCCAAAATCGGAGTATTGACAGGAAAAGAGACAAGTTACGGTCATTTAGCAGCATGTAGATATTTCCACTTCTACTTAAC
>JBDNIP010000502.1:0-3721 GCA_041688245.1 Algoriphagus sp. | reverse complement strand
GAGTATCTTATTTTTATCCCAATACCAATAAGTTCAAGCCCTCTGATATTGGGCCGGTAGAACTGCATCCATGGAAATACGCTCGTCATTTAGGCCTTTTATTGGTAGTGTTAACTATTGCGATTTATATTTGGCTTGGAAATTAAAATCATTGAAAATTTATATATTA
This sequence comes from Algoriphagus sp., assembly GCA_041688245.1. GTDB lineage: Bacteria > Bacteroidota > Bacteroidia > Cytophagales > Cyclobacteriaceae > Algoriphagus. The sequence goes on along the minus strand of JBDNIP010000502.1, from coordinate 3,552 downwards.
GATGAAAATTACTAGGTATGAAAGATGTAACGCCATATAAAATGGAAGAGCTTTGGGAAGAAGATCTTCTGGAGAGGTATCCTGTGGAAGGATCTTCAACAAAGTCAGAAGCCGAGTTTAGAAACTACAATGATCCTAAAAAGGAAATTGTAAAGGAGTTTTATCGGGTAAATCACCTTAATCAAACCTATGAATTTGTTTTGAGAAAGGAAAAAGAGTTTCTAAGTTTTGATAGAAAAGAGATGACGCTTTGGGAGGCTGTAGAATTCTTAAATACTCTTGTGGATGATTCTGATCCAGATACTGATTTAGATCAGACCCAACATCTGCTACAAACCTCAGAAGCCATTCGAGCTGATGGGCAGCCCGATTGGTTTGTATTAACTGGATTTCTTCATGATTTGGGAAAAGTTCTTTGTCTTTTTGGAGAGCCACAATGGTGTGTAGTTGGAGATACTTTTCCCGTAGGATGCAAGTATTCAGATAAGATTGTTTATCCAGAATTTTTTCAATCAAATCCTGATAGTAAGGACAGCCGATTCAATACAAAATTCGGAGTTTATGAGCCTAATTGTGGACTGGATAAAGTGCATTTATCTTGGGGACATGATGAATATATTTATCAGATCATGAAAGACTATTTGCCAGAAGAGGGCTTGGCAATGCTACGTTACCATAGTTTTTATTCTCAACATCGAGAGAATGCCTATGGACATTTAATGAATAAAGATGATCATAAGCTATTTGAATCTGTGAAGAAGTTCAACTTATATGATCTTTATTCGAAGGCAGCAGTACCGCCGAATGTTAAAAAATTGAGGCCTTATTATGAGGACTTGGCAGCCAAATTCCTTCCGGGTACGCTAAAATTTTAAATTAAAAGTTAGAAATAAATTGCTGGCTTTATTCTGAAATGTAAACAACTAAAATCGGCGTATAAGTTTTTCGGAGGAATGTAAAATAAATATTCATGGGCTAGACAGCTTATCTCTTAGGTTCGGAACTCTGGCATTTATCGGCAGATTGAAATCTGTGTTACTTCTCAGGAAGACTAAGTCAATTTATTTATTTGATTCTTGTCTCAGTCTAGGATCTTAATACTGTTTGGGATGTTAACCAATTGGACGGATTCTTTAAAAATCAAAGCCATTCGTTCTTGTCCCATTTGAAGTGCGCTTATCTGAGGGTTTGAAACTAAACCCACATTGGTAATTTGCTGGGTACCCAGTGAAATGGCAAAAATACTTCCTTCTTGTATCCAAAGTAGATGCTCTCGAAATAAACATAGTTTTTGACGTGTCTGCAGGTCAATTTTTTTAATGAGGTTCGCCTGATTGTCAAAAATAAACACCCCTTCGCTTGGGATATTTAAAAAAAGCTGATTTCTAAATTCACGAATTTCAGTTACTTCGAGATTTTCTAACTTTAAGATCAGATTAAGAGGTTGGCTCTGTATCACCAGTTTTCGCAAATAATCGAAAGACTCAAGATTAAAGTCAGACTCATCCCAAATCCAAACAATATTATTGTTACCTAAGGTGGCAGCTTTAGCTAATAAAATATCTGTCAATTGAAATCTACTGGATGAAAGTGGATTGAGGAATCTATCGAGAATACGGTATTCCTGGAGGTCGGCTGAAAAGCTAAAAATATTTACGGTCCATGCTGCCTCCAGTTGCTGAAGCCTTCCCTGCCTTTCAGGTGAATAAAGATTAGTTTGTTGGCCTGCGGAATTAAATTGAAAAATATCTCCAGTGGTAGAACTGAGAAAGAGATTGTCTTTGGTGTCAAAGGATACTAAGTCTAAGCTTTGAATAGGGATTTCTTGGAGTAGATTAAATAAAATTCCTTGTTGTGCCAGTAATGAGCGTGAGTAAAACAGTAAAAAAATAATTGCCAATTGCTTCATTTTTCAAATTCAATTAATTCTGGCTTGTGACCATCAAATTGAAGAAAGGTATTTTGGCTGACCCATTCACCTAGATTAAAATAGAGTGATACTTCACCTACTTGTAGCTCAAGTGGTAAGTGTCGGTGTCCAAAGACATAATAGTCAAAATGAGATATAGCTTCAATTTCTTTAGCATATTGCCAAAGCCACTCATCTTCCCCCAGAAATCGATTTTCGTTTTTCCCAGCATTGGTGATGCGGCTTTGACCCGACCAAGCCTTTGCCAATTTGACTCCCAAATCGGGATGAAACCACCGAAAAAGCCAATTTGATATGGGATGAGTGAAGACTTTTTTGAGCAATTTGTAGGAGCGATCTCCGGGTCCTAGTCCATCTCCATGACCTATCAAAAATCTCTTTCCTTCAGAAATCAAATGAACTGGCTCATGGTAAATAGGGATGCCCAACTCTAGCGTAAAGTAGTCTTTCATCCAGAGATCATGATTCCCAGTGAAGAAATAGATTGGAATCCCTTGAGCTCTTAACTGTGAGATTTTTGAAATGAACGGTATAAAACCTTTTGGAATAACCTGTTGGTACTCGAACCAAAAATCGAAAATATCACCTACCAGAAAGATTCCGGCAGCTTGTTCAGCGATGGAGTCTAGCCAGCGGATGATTCTTTTTTCACGTATTTTACTTTCTGAATCAGATGGGGCTCCTAGATGAAAATCAGAGGCAAAAAACAGTTTTTTTCCATTTAGCTGAATATCTAAGTCAGTTGGTTGCATTACGAAAGATAACAGGCGAATGCAAAAATAAAAAGCCCTGGATTATACAGGGCTTTTATCAAGAATATTATTTATCTGATTTACTTTCCGGGATAACGTCCGATTTGTCTTGAACTTCAGTTTCAACTTCTTGACTGTCGTCTGACTTATCTTTGTCTACTTCGGAATCAGTCTCTTTTTTATTAGTAAAGGCCTGATAAGTTGTTTCTTTTTCAAAAGGTCGCTTTCCGATTAATTTTTCTAAATCAGCTTGGAAGAGTATTTCTTTTTCCAATAGCTCTTTGGCTAAAGTTTCTAACTCACCTTTTTTGGAAGTTAAAAGAGTCAGAGTCCGGTCATAAGCAGAAGCGATTAACTTTCGTACCTCATCATCGATAGTTTCAGCCGTTGTCTCTGAGTAAGGTTTGGTCATTTTGTATCCATCAGCCTTCGAATCATAGAAAGAAACATTTCCAATCTTCTCATTCATGCCATATACAGATACTATTGAATAAGCCATCTTCGTAACACGTTCTAGATCACTTAATGCGCCAGTTGAGATTTTATTGAAGATAATTTGCTCAGCGGCTCTTCCTCCAAGAGTCATGCACATTTCATCGATTAGTTGTTCAGTTTGATATAAGTACTGTTCCTTAGGAAGATATTGCGCATAACCTAATGCTGCTACTCCACGTGGGACAATACTCACCTTGACTAATGGGTCTGCATGCTCTAAGAACCATCCTGCTACAGCATGTCCTGCCTCATGATAAGCAACAATTTTCTTTTCGTCAGGTGAAATGATTTTGTTTTTCTTTTCGAGTCCACCTATCACTCGATCAACTGCATCTTGAAAATCTTGCATATCAACTGAATCCTTATTTCTTCTGG
>JBDNIP010000501.1:0-1781 GCA_041688245.1 Algoriphagus sp. | reverse complement strand
GGATTCGGTACTTCATATCAGTTTAAAGTGGGTTGAATTGAAAAGCTAGAATCAATATAAAGAGAATCTTTTCTTACCAATTTATATCAGATGAATTTTTGATAGATGGGATAGTCTTTCGTGATTTTAGTAGCATTCAATAGACTACTTGTTGCTTAATTAGATAACATTTTTAACTTTGTAAAAGAGATTTATATGCCCTGTGTCAAGACCATTGATTCAATCCGCATTTGCATCTATTCAAGAGATCACAATCCCCCTCATTTTCATGTGTTAATTGCAGAATATGAAGAGCTAATACGAATTGAGGATTTTGAGAATTATTCGGGTTCGATACCTACTAAATATCGAAAGAAAGTAATCGAATGCGCAGTGTTGAATCAGGGTTTTCTTTGGACGAATTGGAAATTATTAAATAAAAAAAAATGAAAGCTGTAAGAAGAATACTTAGGATTCATCAAACAGAAGGCTTTAAGGTCTTTTGCCTGTTTAATAATGGAGAATCACGGATCATTGATTTTGAAAATTTATTTAAAAAATGGGATGTAAATCCAAGTGATATTGAGTATTCAATTTCCCAAAACCTAGAGGAATTTGGAAAAGTAAAATTAATCGAAGGAACGCTAGCATGGGAAAATCTTCAAGTTGAGACTTTGGATAAAAGTGGTGTAAGTAAATACCAACCATTTGACTTAGATCCGATCATGCTTTATGAGAATAGCGATTTGGATGAGTCTAGGCAACTTGAGATCGGAATGCTAATCAAAAAAACAAGAACTGAGTTGGGCTTCACGCAAGAAGAACTTGCTGAGAGAAGCGGGACGACGAAGCATTACATTTCCAGGGTGGAGAATAATCGGACAGGAATTGAAGTTTCCACTTTAAAGAAAATAATCGAAGGTGGCTTGGGAAGAAGGATGAAGATCACTATTCAATAAGGTTGAAATTCTAATCCACCGTCTTACTTCCCCACCAATCTTTGTTAGGGACGAAAGTGGGAGAAAGCATTTGGCGACGATCTTTTTCCAAGCGATCCAAAACTTTGGTGCGATAGCGAAAGTTGATAACAGCTGCCGAGTCTGCATTGTAAAGCGGGTCTGGGCTAGCATAGTTTGCGCCGGATTTTTTCAGCCAGGCCATCAATTCCTGAGAAAGTTCGGTGACTATTTGGGGATTGGTTTTGCTTAAATCATTCTGCTCACCAAGATCTTCAGCCAATCTATAGAGTTCCTCGTGTCCATCTTCCCAGTAGTGAATCAGTTTCCAATCTCCTTTTCGAATGGTTGAATTTGGCTCTCCACCTTGGTTTCCATAGTGCGGGTAGTGCCAAAAAATGGACCGCTCCTCCAGTTGCTGACCTTCCAGAACTGGTTTTAGACTTTTCCCATCTATTCCAGTTGGTAGCGTTTTTATTCCTGCCAAGTCAAGCAAAGTGGGAAGAAAATCAGCTCCTGAAACAGGCGTATCATTTTTCTGCCCTTTCTGATCCAGCCAAGGAACATAGATCAAATATGGAACTCGCGTCCCACCTTCCCATTGGTAGCCTTTTCCACCGCGCAAAGGATCTAGATTAGTGGAATAATTATCGCCGGAGACTACGCCTCCATTGTCGGAAGTAAAGACGATAATCGTATTTTCCATCAAACCCAGTTCCTCCAGTTTGGAAATGACCTCACCGACTGCCTCATCCATTTGCTCGATGAGTCCTGCATAGACTGGATTATCTTGGTATTTACGAGCCGGCAGGACACGTTCCATTTCAAAACCCACCGAATCAATTC
>JBDNIP010000500.1:0-2642 GCA_041688245.1 Algoriphagus sp. | reverse complement strand
TACTGGCGGATGAGCCGACGGGAAATCTTCATTCAGGTCAAGCCAAAGAGATTATGGAGATCTTTCAGGAACTTCACCGGGAAGGGACTACGATTATTCAAGCCACTCATGCCCGAGAAAACGCGGACTTTGGTACCCGATTAATCAATATGCTAGATGGAAAAATAGAACGAGATGAAGCGATTTAATTTGATTAAAATCTTTCTTGGAGTAGCGTTTATTTTTCTGTTTTCTGGAAAAATAGTAGCTCAGGATACCTTGAGGATTGATTTCCGGGAGGCAGTGGAATTAGCTTTACAGGCTAATGTGAACTACCAAACTCAGCTTAACTCCTTGGAAGTATTACAAAAGGAAAAGCAAGTGGCCAAGCTTTCTCATCTTCCTTCCATAGGATTTAACACTACTTTCGCTCAACAGTCTGGTCAGCAGTTTCAGCAGGTTGAAGGTGAAATAGTGGTGACTAATGTGACGAATGAAATCATCTCCTCAGGACTCAATGTGAACTTGCCAATTTTCAACTCAGGCAGAAGAATCCTAGATACTCAATCTGCAAAATTGGCTTATGATGCCGGTGAAAAAGGTTTGGATCGTGCAGCTCAGCAGGTAGTTTTTGACGTGGCTCGCAGGTATTTACAAGTATTGCTTGACCAAGAGCTTTTTGGAATTGCAACTGAGAACTTAGCTAATCAAAAAGAACAGTTGCGTCAAATCACAGGCTTTGTGGATGCAGGATTGCGGATACTTTCGGATCAGTATAATCAGCAATCCGAAGTGGCTAGACTAGAATCTGTTTTAGTGGATGCGCAGGTCCAATTGGAAAATGACCTCTGGGACTTATCGGAATATTTGCAACTGCAGGTTGGTGTTACTGCCGAATTGGTTCCGGTAGATCCATCCTCACGGGAGAATAGCCTGCAAGGTCTTGGAATCCCTGAGTTATATGAAATAGCGGCATCCAACCGAGCAGATAAAGTGCAGCAAGAACTTTTGGTCAGTTCTACCAAAAAAGATCTGAAAGCTATTAAGGCGATGTATTACCCAAGGATTTCAGCTTTTTACAATTATTCCACCTTTTATACTTCGCTGGATGGCCGGTCCATTCAAGATCAACTATTAAAAATCTACCCTCAAAACAACCTTGGTTTAAGCCTGACTATTCCGATTTTCAATAATTTCCAGACTAGACTAGATGTGAGTAGGAGTAGAGTTGCTTACAAAAATCAGGAGCTTCAAAAAGCTTCAATAGATCGAAAAGTCTATCAAGATGTACGATTGGCACATCAGAACTATCAGGCTGCAGTTCGCAAGGAATCAAATACAGGTGTGCAAGTGATGGCTGCTAAGGAAGCTCAGCTCGCCATTTCAGAACGATTTAGATTAGGACTCTCCAATTTTGTGGATTTGGCAACTGCCAATCAGCAGCTAGTAGCAGCTCAGGCAGATCAAGCACAATCTACTTATACCCTGTTTTTCCAGGAAGTATTGATGAAGCATGCCTTGGGGACTTTGGAAGTTCTCGACTAGCGATGAGTGTCCTGGTTTCCGACATCAGTTTTAAACCATAATCTTTAGAAAAGTAAAAAGCCCTTGTCTCTTTAGGAGACTCAAGGGCTTTTAGTATTTATACCTTTCAACAATATATCAAAACAAAATTTATCCAGGAGGAATAATTACCTCCGTGATTGATTGAATCTATTTATAATTTTAAACTCGTTCATCACTCGGTAGGCAGCTCTGGTGATATCTGCCTGGAAATCGGGCGACTCAAAATCAAACTTCGTGGCAGTGTAGCCTTGCCAAATCGTATTTCCCTGCTCACTATCAATCACATAGATGACCAGCATCCCATCATTGTTATTGTATTTGACTTGGTTATAAGTTTCATCCCTCTCCTGTTCTCTAGCGAGCTTACCTTCATCATCGCGATAGGTAGTTCCTGTCCGCTTTAGCCAATAATCAAACTCAGGCTGAACATAACCTCGGTACTTGATCGAATCAGTGAATATTTTATAACTTACCAAAAGGTCAGGTTTTACTTTCTGTTGTTTAAAACCTTGTGACCCAAGTCTTGCTCCGATAGTTGCATTTAATACTGGAGGAATAATAGTGGAATCAAATTCATTCGTCTCTACAAAAGCAAATGTTCTATATTTTTTGAATGACCCTTGATAATTATAGTCGTATTCAGTGAGATAGTCTTTTTGAGAAAAACACCCACTGGTAAGTAGTATAATCAAGACGAATAAAGGAGATATATTTTTCATAATGCAAATAATAAGAGTAATTGATTTAATGCAATTTTTGGTAAAAATGTAAATATTTAACACGTAAGTTGAAAGGTTGTTTAATCAATAACTTGTTTATCAATGAAATAAGATGGTTTTTTTGTTGAAAATTTAAAAAAAATCACTTTATTTTTCTGCGCTCAACTTTATAATCTTCTAAAAAAAAGATTAGTTCTGAATCTATTCTTATTGAGTGAATTAATGGGTGTGTTTTATATCATCCATCAGGCATTTTTCCTGATCTACTTCAATTTCGACAGTGAAGTGTGAGAATGGATAATTTCTCAATTCTGCTTTTATTGCAGCTTTGGTCTCATTTAGCTCGGTCAGGGAATCTATCGGTTTAAGCTTCACATG
>JBDNIP010000499.1:0-3188 GCA_041688245.1 Algoriphagus sp. | reverse complement strand
ACCTGTAGTTGGCAATTCAAATAGGTGGCTATACGTATGCGCCATCATTTCATTTGCCTTTTTGGATGCAGCATACAAACTGATCGGATGATCTACTGAATCTGATGTTGAAAATGGCATTTTCTCATTTGAGCCATAGACAGAACTCGAAGATGCATAGACTAGATGTTTAATGGAATGGAATCTACAGCCCTCCAGAATATTCAAAAAACCTGAAATATTACTTTCAACATATACTTCTGGATGAGTCAAAGAGTATCTCACCCCTGCCTGAGCAGCCAAATGGATCACTACATCAAATTTTTCTTGTTCGAAGAGCTCCATCAAAGGATTTTTTTCAATAAGATTCAACTGAATAAAATGAAAATTTGGATGAAGGCTTGAAGAGACGTTGTCACCAAGTTGAATTGATTCTCTGGAAACGCCCAAATCGCCCAAACGATCAAACTTTAGATTGACATCATAGTAGGGATTGATAATATCTAATCCGATCACCTCATCTCCTCTGTTGACTAAGGCTTTTGCGACATGGTAACCAATAAAACCGGCAACTCCAGTAACCAGGTATTTCATATGTAATTATTCTATGGTTCTGATTATATTTTTAATTCGAATGAGACTCTAAGAGTCGTTTGTAATTTGCTAATAATTCTTGATGGACAGACTTTCGATCGTAATTTTCCTGAACTTCTAAATATAGGTTTCTTGCTAATTGTGCCATCTTATTTCGTTTTACAAAGGCAAATTCCAACGCCTCTTTTAACACTAATTTATCTTTGACAGGAAAGATTAAACCAGTTTTTTGCTGGACTACAATATCATTATTTCCAATGATATCGGAACAGATCACTGGAAGTTCCATAGCTCCTGATTCTAATAGTACATTTGGAAATCCTTCTCGATGTGATGCATGGACAAGTACATCAGCCAATGCCATGTAATGTGCTACATGGTCAGACCAATTAATTTTAACAATCCTAGGATTTTCTTCGATGGTTTTCATCAGATCCAAAGAGATCGGATCCAACTCTTGTTCAAAACTCCCAAGTAAAACGAGTTTGGACATGGAATAGATCTTTGATTCCAGAAATGCATGGACTAACTCTTCGATTCCTTTATCCTGAACCAACCTTCCCACCGCAAGAATGATATAATCATTTTCCCCGGGAAGAATACGCATGGTAGCCGCAACAAGATGATTTTCTTTCAAAACGCCTCGATTGAATTTTTCTAAATCAACGCCATTAGAAGATCCTTTTCCGATCACTCTTAGCTTATCAGACGAGCATAGATTTTCTTCTATAACAAAGGATTTAAGACCTCTGGAATTTGGCCAAACATCAGTGGCATAGGAATAAGTCAACTTTTCTGCTTTGACCAAAATCTCCTTTCTAGCACCTTTAGTTGCCATATAAGGAATCCCTGCAAGGGTATGGATTCGTATTTTCTGCCCTGAAAGTTTGGCTGCAATCATCCCCAATAGACCAGCTTTAGGAGTATGCGTATGCACGATATCAGGTTTTTCTCGTTTGAAAAGTTGGTAAAGCTTCCATATGCAGATCAAATCATGGATTGGAGTGATTTTTCTGGTAAATGGAATTACCTCATGTTTAACTCCTTCAGCTCTGATTACTTGCTGAACCTCTCTGCCATCCGAACTCACCATGATCACTTCCCAACCATTAGCCTTCATAAATTTCATCTGACCGCCTAAAAGTAACTTCAAAGAAAGCGGAACAGTTGTTATTCGAATTAATTTTGGCATTTAATAGGTTTTCTAAAAAATCAAAGATACGTTTAATTACGTTTTTTGCCTTAGAATCTTGTATAAACTCACGTTAAAAATAGGATCTTCAAGTGTATGAAGTGATCAATTACCATACTCCAATTGAAAAATCTCTTCTGCCGGTGTTTTAATTACTCGGGTAATTTTCAAAGCTAGAACTGTTGAAGGCATATACTTTCCAGCTTCTATGCTGTTAATTCTTTGTCTTGAGACCGAAATCAAATCTGCGAGATCTTGCTGAGTCAGACTGAGCTTTGCTCGCTCCCCTTTTATGGTATTTTTCATACTACAGAAATAGAGCCAAAATGAAAACATGATTAAATTGACTACCCCGCAAAAAAAAGATACCATTGTTTACCTTTAAGTAATAAAATGAATCAAAAATTATTATTTCTATGATTACCAAAGTGAAAATCGCCATCATCGGTTGTGGCAATCTAGGAGCATCTATCGCTAATGGTTTACTTTCCATCCCAGAGTTTGACCCAAAAAATCTTATTTTAACTAAAAGAAATATAGCCAACCTTTCGGAATTTAATGCCAAAGGAGTGATAGTCACTTCCAATAATCTGGAAGCTGTCAAAAGTGCTCAGCTTGTGATTTTGGGTGTTAAACCATACAATGTCTCCCCTATTCTCGAAGAGATACTTCCGGGAATTTCCAGCAAAAATCAAGTTATCATTTCTCTTGCTACAGGGATTACGCTTTCGCAAATGTACCAAGTTTTGGTGCCCGAGACAGTTACTTTTAGAGCAATGCCCAATATTGCAGCTGAAATCCAAGAGTCAGTCACCTGCATCTGTAGTCAGAATGCCAATGAAGAACAAATTAAATTGGTCTCTGAACTATTTGATTCGATAGGTTTCACCATTCCTATTGATGAAAGTTTGATGGAAGCAGCAACGGTACTCGGTTCCTGTGGGATTGCTTATGTATTACGATTTATGCGAGCTATGATTCAGGGTGGAATACAAATAGGTTTTGATTCGGTCACTGCCAGCAAAATCGTGAATCAAACCGTAAAAGGTGCAGCAGAATTGATGATCCAAAAAAATATCCACCCAGAAGCTGCTATCGATAAAGTCACTACTCCAAAAGGATGCACAATCGTAGGTCTAAACGAAATGGAACATCAGGGTTTCAGCGCTGCGATGGTACGAGGAGTGATTGCTAGCTATGATAAAATCGCCAAATAAGTCGCCTAACTCAAAAAAGACGCTACTTGATTTAATCCAATATTTTAATGTAAAAATTTTATTTATTTAGAAAATAATTAATAAAGGTTTGTTTTTCTTTTGAATAATTTTAGTAGTTTTACAGTGGGTGATAAACAACTTTTATTATTGTTTTTTCAAGAAACGTATTTTTACTATGAAGGATTATTCAACACTTTTTCTTCCTT
>JBDNIP010000064.1:0-7053 GCA_041688245.1 Algoriphagus sp. | reverse complement strand
ATTCAGTTTGGTATCGGCCTCTCCTTCTAGGTAATATAACTTCCGAATGGCTTGTTCGATTGCCGGAAGTATCCAATTCTTGCTCAATTCCTCAAAATCCGACTTTTCCAGTAGGGTTCGATTCTTCCGCTTCGCAAAACCCTGATATAGAATCTCCATGCTGAGGTGGGCCAAATTTCCAAAAACAGCCGCATCGATTTCCTCACTTACTTCCTGCTTTTCCTGAATATTGGCCAGATACTGAAGGTAGAATTTCAGCCTACAGTCCAAGAAAACACTTAGCGCAGAAGGCGAAAAGGAAGTCCCGGAGACTCCATTTTCATTCATCAAATACTTATCCAGCAAGCCAAGCACTTCAGTACTCTTTTGAATCGTGATGGCTTCGGGAGACTTCTGATCGATTGGAATAAATACTACTTCTTCTTCGATCTTCCTTCCCAGCTCCACTCCCATCTGCTGCATATATCGGCTCTTTTCGCCAGCCTTTCCCTGATCCGAAGCCGTGGTATAAATCATGTGGATCTCCTCGGCACTATGCAAAAGCCGATAGAACGTATAAGCATAGATCGAGTCATTCTGCTCTTGAACGGGCAATCCAAATGCCTTGCGAATATTGAAGGGAATCATTGAATTCAGACCCGAAGACGGCGGAAAGCTATCCTCATTCATATTGCAAATGATCACTCGTTTGAAGTCCAGATTTCGGGATTCCAAGACGCCCATGATCTGCAAACCCTGAAGCGGTTCACCTTCAAAAGGCAGCTTCACCTCTCGAAAAATCTGACGGAAAAGCCGGATAAAAAACTCTCGATTGATGGATAGAATATCCTGTCGCGCAAAAATCTCCCGTAATCTCGTCAACTGTTTGAAACACTGGTAAAGATAGGAACACTGCAAGGGTTCATCCTTCAATCGCTCGGCAAGCGCTTCCATCAGATTAGCCAAGTATGGAAATAGCGAGTCATTCTCCAGCTTTCGGAAGATCAATTGATACAATGCGCCACCTTCATGAAGCTTTTCTACTGAAACATGGATCTGATTCAAACGCTGCATTTCCTCTGTCAATTCCTCTGCAAAACCGGGATTTTCACTTTTCAAATAGATGGAGCTCAATAGATTTTTGACCGCTGTATGGTAAAAAAGTAACTTCCCATCTTCCACTTTGATGAATCGTTGCAACTCTAACACAGCCTCCAAAAAGGAATACACAGGCGCATTTTTCACCGGGTAACCCATGGTCACATTGACTTTACCCACTTGCGCTGGGAGGGTATGCAAGATTGGAAAAAGCATCTGCTCGTCAGGCAAAATCACCACGGTCTCTTCCCAAGCTTCACCAGCTGGGATTTTTTCCAAAATCGAACCGACCAAATTGGCTTGGTTGGTTTTTAAAGGGGTTGCATAGATTTTAATCTTTGCTTTTTGGTTCTGAATCTGTGTTGGAATCTCCTCTGGAAAGGTCGGACCAAAGATGGGATCCTTTTGATAGTCCCGAAAAAACAGCCCTGCCTCTTGCACCTTGTCATCCAAGTAGTAAGCATCCACATCCCAATAAATCTTTGCGCCAAATTCAGTGATGTAATGCTTGATCAAAGCTTCCTCAGTTCCGGCGAACGCATTAAATCCAATGAAATGATGTGTCTTCTCAGGGCGAGAAAGGGTATCCAAAGACTCTGCAACTTTGCGATACAACATCCCCGAGTAAGCCAATCCAGAAATGGCCAAAGAAACTTGTAGACTGGAATAAAGTGAGCTGAGCAGTTGCCAAAACTTCAAAAACTTCTCCTGATGATCGCTATCCTGACGGATAAAAGAGGACCAGAATTGCTTAATCAATTCAACTTGACTTTGGGTCAGAAAACTTAAGTCTGACTCCAATTCTTTGATTTCAGACAGATGATGATAGAGTTTATCGGCATTTGCCATGAATTGATCCGCATCATTGAAATCCTTCAGGATCATTTCTCCCCAGAAATAAAACCGATCGAAAGTCTCTGCTTCCGGATTGAGTTCCTGATATACCCGATACAACTCAAATATCATAGTCAAATCATCCGCAGGGCGATTTTCAGCCAAATCATAAAAGACATCCTCAATGGTTTTCACCTCAGGCATCCAAGTCGGCTCCGTAATCAGGCTTCCCAAATGCTGGGTGAAAAACAATCCCGCTCTTCTGTTTGGCAAAACTACCGTGAGCTTCTGCAGATCAACACCACTGTCGAGGATCTCTTTTGCTGTATTTCTCAAAAAACTATGCATAAACCTCCTCAATTAATCCTGTTTCTAAATAACATAAATAGCCTTTGGCTGGCTTCCGAGCCAGTTTGGAAACCAACTCCATGTATTCCCGCACTTGACTGGCATAGCGACTTTGGGCTTCACCGGTTTTAAAGTCCACAATTAAAGCCTCGTCGGCCTTCAGAATAATCCGATCGGGCCGTTTTTGCTTTCCTCCGGGTAGAAGAATCCCCTGCTCAGATAAAAGAATCCCCGCTGTACCGAACCAGGAAGCAAAAAGTGGGTCTGTAAAAAGGTGATCTAATTGCTTTTGCACCAACTTCTTCTCATCCTCATTTAGCCTTCCGTCAAAGTAAAATGCTTGCAGATTCTGCATAGTAGCTGCTTTATCAGCAGATAACTCTAAGATCTCATGTACGATCAGACCAAACAACTGCTTCTTCCGCTGCTCCATTCCTTCTGGAGAGAAGTCAACCGCATACTTCTTAAGTGACAGCACCTCAGACCAATTTTTATAGGCCCAGCGAAGTTCTGGGGACTTAGCCAGGATGCTAGTTTTCTCTTGATCTTCAGGCCAATCCCCAAATTCAAATACTTTTGACTCTTGATCATAATGGGAAGTCAGACTCAGTTCTGATGCTGGATCAGTATGCGACTGAATCAATTGCTGCAGCTGGACTTCAATCGAATTCTGAGATCCAATTTTCTCTTTGTAAGGAATGAAACCAAAAAAGACATCTTCCGCCCGTGTGAGTGCCACATAAAGCATATTCAAACTGTCCAAATAAGCCATTGTTGCCTCCTCCGTATAAGTATTGCTGAAGTCAGAGTTTGCCAAATCTGAAGTCAGCGTCAGTGGAATAATTGCCAAAAGCCCTTTTTCCCGATCTTCAAACGGCGACCAGACTACATTTCCCTTACCAATATCAAAAATTGTCCACTTGAGAAAAGGCATCAGGACTACCTTAAACTGCAAGCCTTTTGACTTGTGAATAGTCAGAATCCGCATGGCATTATGCCCCTCAGGAATTTTGACTGTGCGCTTCGTTTGATTGATTTCCCACCATTCGAGGAAGCTGCTCAGATCTGCCCGATTATTGGCCGTAAAGTCATATACAGCCTCTTTGAATCCTGAGATATAAGCCTTTTCCAACCCCAGTTCCATCAATCCAAGCACTTTGATCAACTCTTCCAAGGTTTCCATAATGGGCAATTGAAGCATCAAAACTTCATTTTCTTTGAAAGTTTTGACTTGCTCTTCCAAGTAAGCCGGCATCTGATCCAGCGCAAAAAGCTCATGGTCAATAGGCAAATCCATCAGAACAGCCAAATAGTACCACATCGTCTTATACTGAACTTTGTCGGCTGGATTGTGCAGGTAATTAAAGCCAGAAATCAAGGCTTTGACCGAGGCCGCTTTGTTCAAGTACATGGATTCGTCCGAAAGCACATCGAAACGATACTCAGAATCTGGATGCTCCGCTGCATAAGCCATCAGACAATCCGCTATTGCCTCTCCTTCTGATTTGCGCCTGACTAGAAAAGCGATATCCTCCAATTCATAGCCGTGATCCTGCAACTCCATAACCACGGCAGGCAATTTGGATAAGACGACCGCATCATAATTACCTTCCCCCTCGTCATCTTTTGGATCGATAAACTCCAGTTTCACCTTTCCTTTGAAGTCAGATTTCTCCTTTTTGGGAGAAATTTTCTGAAAGGAATCTGAATAAGCCTGAGAAAGAATTTCCGGATTCTCTACTCCATAAGCTGTACTTAAAACCTGCTCCATTGCCTGCGGCAAAGCTCTGAAAACAGTATTGTTGAAATTGATGATATTTGGAAGGCTTCGGAAATTTGTGTCTAAGTTTTCCAATTGGATACTGTCCACTCCTATTTCATCCTGCACTTGCGAAAGCAATAATTTCATCTCCCCTCCACGCCATCGATAGATCGACTGCTTCACATCACCAACCAATAAATTGGTTTCGTTTTGACCCAGTGAGTTTTCCAGAAGTGGCTTGAAACTATCCCACTGAAAACCTGAGGTATCCTGAAATTCATCTATCAGATAGTTTTTGTATTGATTTCCGACTTTCTCATAGATGAAAGGCGTGTCATTCCCTTTGGTTATTTCCTTTAGAAACTCGTTGGCATCTGAGATCAATAGTATGTTTTCCTCATCCTTGATCAGTGTGAGCTCGTCGAGGAGATTCCTGAATACCCCATAGACATAGCTGTTTTTAGCAATTGCCTGTAGTGTATTCCACTTGCCTGTAAGTGCCAGCATTTGCTTCAAAATCAGATTTAGTCCGGCGTCATAGGCAGATTGAATAGCATCGATCCGTTTACTCGACTTGGTGTACCAAGCTTCGGGATTATCTATTTTGGCTAAGGTTGCGGGGGTAAGCTCAGGAATGGGTTCAGTCCGATCACCCAGTTTGTCAAAGAATTTTGGGAAGCCTCTGTTGAAATCGGACCATTCCAGACCGTTCGTGATTCGAATAGCAGTTGCTTGCTCCCCCAGCTCTTTTGCGAGTTTGACTAGTTCTACTTTACGTTCTCGGACGAAAGTCTGCAGCAGCGTAATATTTCTCTTATCCTTAAGAAACGCTCTGATTTCAGGTGCAAATTTTTTGAAATCTTCTTGAAAAATCTGCTGACCAAGACCTAGAATATTCCTTCTGATATCCCAGGATTTTCCATTTTGAATTTGCTCATAGGCATAATCCACGAGCCATTTATGAAGAAACTCATCTTCCATCACATGCATCACTACCCGATCCACCACTCGATCAAGTACCGCTACTTGGTCCAGTTCCACATCAAACTTGGCATTCAGATCGATCTCACGAGCAAAGGCTCGTACCACCTTTTGGAAGAAACTATCAATCGTACTGACTGAAAACCTCCCATAGTCATGAAGAATTGCGGTAAGTGTTTGCTGTGCCAAAAGCTTCAGTCCAGACTCGTCCACTTGCAGGAAAGACATCAATTCCCCATCCATTTTTTCATTTGGATGGACCTCATTTCGCAGTCTTTTCAGCTCCTCCAAGATCCGCTCCTTCATTTCCTTAGTTGCCTTATTGGTAAAAGTAACTGCCAAAATCTGCTTGAAAGCCTGTGGCGATCGCAGTGCGAGCTTGAGATATTCCAGCGTCAGCGTATAGGTTTTGCCCGAGCCTGCTGAGGATTTGTAAATAATAAAAGGTCTTTCCGTCATAGTGGAAATCAAGTCAACTAAGATAAGACGGGCATTTAGATTAGCTGCAATTTGAAACGCACATTGACAAAAATTGTCGGATATGAGTCCATCAAAACACCTGAATTGGCCTAACGTCTTTAGATAAAAAAATCAATAAAACCACTAAAATCCTGCTGCTAACAGTACTGCAACTTACTCACTCAAGTCGTATTTCACTTACTTTCCATCAGAGGAAAAGTTAAAATTTGAGCCAAATCTTAATTCAATCATAACTTGATTTAAAAAACTATTAATCCCTGATTTATAGACTAGTTAAGTTGTTTTGTTTAACGAGGTAACATCAGCTGTTTTTCAACTCGCTCTTTGAGCCATCGAATGATTACCCCCATCACTTCTTCTCGGTCCAAATCATTGATCAGCTCATGATATGCACCCAGAAAAATTTTCAAGGTCTTATCCTTTGACCTAGCTTTTTCAGCTAGAATTTCTGAGCCTTTGGGATTAGTCAATCCATCGGCTGCACCATGTATCAACAGTAGCGGAAGATCAAACTCATTGGCTCTATTTTGAATACTTCGCATCATAAGCAATAACTCATTGGCTGTCCGAGCAGGGATCGGGTCAGTATAGACCAAGGGGTCATTCAGATACTTTTCTACTTCAGCCGGAATTCTTGAAATCTTCGATGCATCCAATTTCAAGGCCTTAAACCGGGGGAAGTATTTACTCATGATTCCTCCTACTGCCATCAGTAATTTGGAAGTTCCTTCGGCTTCTTTGATCGCCGGCGAACTCAAGATCACACCAGCTGCTTCTGGTTTGTAATCCAAAATATAGGCCGCGACCAATCCCCCACCCATGCTGTGACCATATAAGAAAGTAGGAAGTCCAGGAGCATAGCTTTTCATCTTTCCAAAAAGTGCAGCTATATCTTGGAGGTAATCTTGATACGAATCAAAGTAAGCGTCTGGTTTACCTTGAACTGACTTGCCGTGCCCTCTCCCATCAAAGCTGAAAACTGAAATATTGATCTCATTTAGCTTTTCGACCAAATGCAGATACCGGTTGCTGTGCTCGCCTAAGCCATGAACCAAAAGCATACTCGCCTTTGGGGATTCCGCCATCCAAGCTTGCGAATACAGCTTCTTGCCATCTTGGGTTTCGTAAGAGGTTTCGAGGTTTTTCATGTAATTAAATTAGGAAAAAGAACCAGAAGTGAATTAAATTTCCCCAAAATTCACAGAAATAAACCATCAAACGAAAACCGATGATCTTCCAAAAACTTAGATTTTTATTAATTCCGCTTGCCCTGTTCAGCTTTGGTTCGTTTGCTCAAACCCAGATCGAGCTTTCTCAGCACAGTACCTCCCTTGCCGCAGATCGACTGAGTCGCTATGATAATTATCTGCAAAAAGAAGTAGATGAAGGCAGAATAGCCGGTGCAGTGAGTTTGATCTATAAAAACGGGAAAAAGGCACACGAGAATACAATTGGCTATTCAGATATTGGATCTAGGTCAAAAATGAAGTTGGATCAGATTTTCTTTATCCAGTCCATGACCAAACCGATTATTACCACGGCCTTTATGATGCTTTACGAAGAAGGGTATT
>JBDNIP010000498.1:0-3207 GCA_041688245.1 Algoriphagus sp. | reverse complement strand
TGATCAACTGCTGAGGAATAAGTTTTCTTTACCGGGCATCTGTATGTTCTTTTAGATAAATTTTCAATAAACCACCTGTAAATACCTTCCCTGTTTACAAACAATTGCGCTGCCTTCTTATTTTTCAATAGCGTATTGCTTAATTCCTCTGGGTTTGTTTTCCTTCTTATCAGTTGATACCATGTGGCATAATTCTGAAGATATTTCGTTGAAACACCTTTTAAAGTATGGTTAATGATTGTTTTAAGGCTTGCCGCCATGGCGTTGATGTTCTGGACATGATATTCTCCACCAGCTGTGTGTTCAGATGCCTTAAAGCTGATATGTTCTAAGTGCTCAGATTTCGCAAATGCCGCAATGCTTCTAGGTTTGTCTGATACCAATATGCAATCATCCGAGAACCTACCGCTTACTTTTCTTTCGATATCAGCTTTTGATAACCTTCCAATACAGGCTAATGACATGTCTGTAGTTCTATTCCTGTCAGCTGTGATTAAAAGCTTCGCTTGAAATCCATTGTCCCCCGCACGTTTACTACCCCCACGTTTTCTCGAATATTTTAACTCTTTTCGACCTTTCTGGCTATACAAAAACCAGATATCATCAATTTCGGTTATCCCTTCAAAGGGTTTGTCATCCTTTATCACCCCGGTCAATATCTTATGGCGCCAATCAAATGCTGTCTGAATGGATATACCTACCTTGATGGCAATCTTTTTGATTGGATAGTAGGCGTCTAACATCAAAGACTTGTATAATTCAAACTTTTCGTGCTTATGTACCCCGTGTAAAGAAGTTCCTGTTTTCAAGGTAAATACTTTACAGCAAGCTTTGCACTTGTAGTTTTGATAGGCTCCTCGATGCCCGTTCTTGACAAATAATTCCGATTCGCAGTGCGGACAACAAGATACAATCAAATCTTTGTAGACGATCGTCGTATTTGTTGATACCGTATCCAGTTCTTTAAGCAACTGCCGCTTCTCTTTATCTGATAGGCTTTTGAATAGTCGTAAGATTTCATTTTGTGGCTTCATTGTAGCTAAATATACAAAAATCAATTGTACTTTAGAATAGAGCCTTAATTTTTAGCACCGAGTAATGTTTATTTAAACAACATTTATATATTGAATCACCTAAATAGAAAGGATATGGAAACTCAAGAGAAAATCACCATCACAACCAAGACTTTGGCTTCAGGAAATTATCAAGTCAAATTTTTTATTGAAGATGAATCCAAACCTCAGTATGGTTACTTGCTGGTCAATGAACCCAAACCGGTTGGAGAGATTATCCAAGAGATTAAGAATCGTATGAAGCGAAGAAAGCAGACTTTGTTTGATTTGAATCCTTTATTTTCAATCCCTGCTACACCAGAGGATCATAACTTCTATTTGTTTTCAACATGAACTGCCTCGCTTCAAACCTTCGATTTTTGCGAAAGCAGAAGGCTATTACTTAAAATAATCTTGCAGATCAATTGGACGTACAGCGAATACGATGAGCTCTGCCTACGAGGATGGTCTGCTCCGAACCGAAACTCGCCACCTTACAAAAGCTCTGTGGGACCTTTGAACTTGAGCTGGAATAATCAATGGAGCATGATATTGAAAACAAGGACAGGTACGCAATGCAAAAACGTGGGATCAATATCCTCACCATCGCTACGGATAAAGATGATAAAGAGAATATCACGCTAGTCGGACACAAAGCCTCGGCAGGCTACCTCAACGGATTCGCTGATCCGGAGTATGTGGGGCAGTTACCATAGTTTAACTTACCAGATCTCCCCAAACAATTCACTTATCGTGCTTTTGAGCTTGCGAGGGATTCGATGTCACCTTTGATTCCTGACACCATCGTAATTGGTTCCTATATCGATCAGCTGAATCAAATCAAAAGTGGAAGGACTTATAGTTTGATTACTCAGACTGAAGGAATCGTGTATAAGCGTGTTTCTAATTACTTAACAGATAAAGGAAAGCTGTTTTTAGTTTCAGACAATGAGCATTATATGCCTTATTAAGTCCGTGGAGAAAATGTATTGGAAGTCTGGGAGGCCAAGGCTTTTATCAGTACTGATTTTTCAAACCCGGGGGTCAAGAAAAAAGTACTAAGCTTGGAAGACTTGGCTGATGTGATCAAAGGTATTCAGGCCGATATTCGACGAATTAAGGATTAGTCTCTTCTCAATGAAGCGGTCGAACCAATCGGTTTCATTTTCCCTTCTCAAGAGTTTCTGCCATTAGCAGTTACGAGGAGAAACTCACCATACGAGTCAAATTGACTATTTTAATAATTTGAGAAAGTTGATTTCTCTCAATGATCCCAGTTTCCGACCTTAGGTTTGTATCGTTGATGTTTCATTTAAGAAATTGATTTTCTTCAGGATACTGACTCATCATGAGAGTACTAGTCCTCTGTCCATTGGAATACAAAATCCAATTAACCTGGACATTTAAGGTTTGGACAGCCTCGGTTTAACTTATTTAGTTGTCAGAAAAGCTTTCTTTACCGACTACGATTTGAGTTGCTAATACAATTGTTGCCTCATCATCTACGCAATCTTCTTCAGGTGGTAATCCAATTGGGATCAGGTCTACAAAAATCCCTGAAACATGTAGCTAATTTTTATGTATAGCTTCAATCACACCCGGTGGAACCCTCGGTTCTGATAGCTATATGGGAAAGGAGTAAAGCTTATAAAACAAGAAATTAACTCTCAACGGGCAGAAAGTCACAGTTTCTCCCTCCGCGATAGCAATCGGGACAGGGCTGTAGGGCAGTAATTTATTCGCTACCCTGCACTGCGCGTACAGTGTTCCACTTTGGCAGGCAGGTATGAATGGTTTAGCTCCTTCAGAGCTACTTAAAGATCCGGTTTTGAATTCTTAATTAAAATCAAATTTCATTAAATTTTATACCGCTTTCATCGCCTTACTGATGCCATAGCGGATAATCATAATGATTTTTAATGTATATCCACAATTCATCAGTAAAAATCAAAAAGTAGCTTACGATATGGTAAACACTAGCATTACTGATACTTCTTCCGTTGGCTATCGGAACGTCATCTCCTTACCCCACTGTGGCGGGCCTGCCTCGCTGTGGCGGGCCTGACTGACAGTTGAGCAATGAAAATTAGGTTAGTGGCATAATTGCGGAGAATCACGGATAATCACATTAATTTTTTAGCTCAAAAGACCTTCG
>JBDNIP010000063.1:0-1136 GCA_041688245.1 Algoriphagus sp. | reverse complement strand
TAAATGCAGTCAGAGGCACACCGTGTCTGATCCGAAATTCTTCCCAAGCGGTACTTTCATTGGCCAGAAAGGCGAGGACCGATTCTGGAGGGATATTTTTGAACAATTGTGCAAAAATTTCCCGGCCGCCTATTTTCTTATTGAGTAAGACATCAAGCAGCGTGCGATCGTACCAATCGTACTTTCGATCCTGAAAAGTCTTCGTGAGGGCAGGAGATTTTCCTTGCTTAAGACTAGCTAGAAGATCATCCAAGTGCTTTTGGACAAAATAAAATGTGTATCCGGTGCTGGCTTTGGTAAATCCTCCTGCAGTACCCAGATTAATGATTCGTTTTTCCGCACCGATGCTTCGATCAAATCGAGCCAAAGACATGGGGATGATTCCATATTCTTCATGGGTGATTTCGTAACTGTCGATCTGTAGCTTTTCTTCGATATACTTTCTGAGTTCTACTTCGTATTCCTCTCGCTCCAATACTTTTTCGCTGAATAGTGTGTATTCCACCAAAGCCTCAAGTGGAGTGGTAGGAAGCATATACATAAATGTAGTTCCATGCTTCTGATCTAACGTGAAGTCCATCAGAGTAGCTTCTTTTGGATTAAAGACAGGTTTATTCACCTTAATTTTCCAACCTAGAAAATGCTGAAGTAGGGAATTGTCGGTGTTGATCTCAGGATAAAATAGATTGGTGGAGTTGAATATGTATTCCCCATCAAAAGTCTCGGAGTCGGTTTGTACGACTCCTCGATCTCCCTCGGTGTAGATCTTTTGAATGTTGCCTGTATGGTAGGTGATGTTTGAATGCTTAGCGGCTCCATCTAGCACATATCGATAGAAATCATCACCCAAGATCATCTTGTAGCGGTAGGATTTCATCTGAAAATTATTCGAAAACTCAGGAGTAAAAAAGCTCAGCGTACTCCAACTGTGATGAACCACCGGTTCAAAAATACCGGCTCCTTTTTCCCAAAAGCACCAGGTTCGGTCATTTTTGGTCTTTTTCGCCCCATCGATCACCAGAATCTTTTTTGTTGCAAATTGACTGTCTTGGACTAATCGATGAAGCAGACTCAGTCCTGCCAGACCTGATCCGGCGATGATGTAGTCAAAAGATTTGATCATAGAATTTGATTTC
>JBDNIP010000497.1:0-1846 GCA_041688245.1 Algoriphagus sp. | reverse complement strand
TGATGGGGCAATATTCAAAAACTACCATTTCATTCCCGAATACCTTGAAAATCAGATTTGGAACTATGCTTTTCTGAATGCAGGTCTTACAATAAACTATAATGGTAAAAAGTATTTTTCTGACAGAGGTCTCTATGATTTATTGACCAATAAGGTCGATATAGAATCCATCCGTTATCCTATAATTCATCTTAAAGGAAACGACATTGAATTAGCTATCACGCACTCAAGCCAATACGGAGAAGAATATTATTCTTTTGTTAATGGACAATATACGACCCAGGGTGGAACTCACTTAGCAGCATTTCGTGAGGCAATCGTAAAAACCGTTCGTGAATTCTACAAAAAAGATTACGACTCCTCCGATATCAGACAAAGTGTCGTAGCGGCAATTGCTGTACGAGTGATGGAACCGGTCTTTGAATCTCAAACCAAGACCAAACTTGGTTCGCAATCGGTCGGACCCGATGGACCTACGTTACGAACTTTTGTTAACGATTTTGTCAAAACTGCACTTGATAATTACCTGCACAAAAATCCTGCGGCAGCTGATGCTTTATTGAAGCGAATTCTACAGTCAGAGCGTGAGCGCAAGGAGATCTCAGGAATTAAAAAGCTTGCGAATGATCGTGCTAAAAAAGCCAATCTCCACAATAAAAAATTGAGAGATTGCCGCGTTCACTATGACGACCCTAAGGCAAATGAAGATGCTAAGAATAACACCATGCTGTTTCTGACAGAAGGTGATTCCGCTTCTGGCTCCATCACCAAATCACGGGACGTACAAACTCAAGCGGTTTTCTCACTTCGGGGCAAACCTTTGAACTGCTTTGGTATGACCAAGAAAGTGGTATACGAAAATGAGGAGTTCAACCTGCTTCAACATGCATTAAATATTGAAGACGGTATTGAACATCTTCGGTATCGTAAGATTGTAATCGCCACGGATGCCGATGTTGACGGGATGCATATCCGACTGCTTATCATGACTTATTTTCTTCAGTTTTTTCCTGATTTGGTGAAAAATGGACACCTATACATCTTAGACACTCCGTTATTTCGGGTAAGAAATAAAAAAGAAACCATCTACTGTTATACTGATGAGGAACGACAGCGAGCAATCCATAAACTAGGGAATAAGCCCGAAATCACACGATTCAAAGGACTCGGAGAAATCTCTCCAGATGAATTTGGAACATTTATAGGTGAGGATATTCGATTGGAGCCAATTATCCTAAATAAGGAGACCAAAATTCCGGATCTACTTACCTTCTATATGGGCAAAAACACGCCCGACAGGCAAAACTTTATTATCAGTAACTTGAAAGTAGAAAAAGATTTGGCTTTGGACGAGCTGAAGCCGGTAGCGGCAAACGGGGAAGAAGTAGCTTAGTTTAGATTATACTGAGTTGATTCATCAAACTTTCACAGGAAAAATACTAGTCGGAGGAGAATAAAAGCCTAAGACCATTCAAAAGAAAAAATTACATGAGTGAAGAAAAAGATAAGCAATTAGGTGCGGACGAATCATTGCACAATGCAACGCCAGTTTCAGTAATGTATAAAGATTGGTTTTTGGACTATGCATCTTATGTAATCCTTGAGCGCGCAGTACCTGCTATAGAAGATGGCTTAAAACCAGTTCAGCGTAGAATTTTACACGCCATGAAGGAGATGGATGATGGTAGATTCAATAAAGTCGCCAACATCATCGGTCAATCCATGCAGTACCATCCCCACGGAGATGCCTCTATTGGAGATGCTATGGTCAATATTGGCCAAAAGGAACTACTGATTGAAACGCAGGGTAACTGGGGAGATGTGCGCACTGGTGACAGAGCTGCTG
>JBDNIP010000062.1:0-2856 GCA_041688245.1 Algoriphagus sp. | reverse complement strand
TGTAGAAGTTTGAAGTCAGGTAACGGCTGTTTATTCGAGTTTCTTCGATAAATCCGGTAGAACTCAATGCTCTTTCACCATCTATGCCCATTGGACCAGGCGTGATTTCCTCTCTGCTGTCGCTGGAGAAGTCGGCACCTAATCGATAAGAAAATGTAAGCCAGTCTGTTGGGCTGTAATTGAAGTTAACATTTCCGATGACTCGATTCACATCATCCTCATAGGTGGCAAATCGTGCATCATAGATGGGATTTGCGTTCCCGTAGGTTTTCATGGTGCCGTCTTCGTTGATGTAGTCGCTTACATCTGTGGTTTCTGACCAGTACATCATTCGCTCCAGGAATCGTTCATGCGGTACACGGTTACCTCCA
Organism: Algoriphagus sp.; assembly: GCA_041688245.1. Classification (GTDB taxonomy): domain Bacteria; phylum Bacteroidota; class Bacteroidia; order Cytophagales; family Cyclobacteriaceae; genus Algoriphagus. The sequence goes on along the minus strand of JBDNIP010000062.1, from coordinate 2,485 downwards.
GAGTTGGTAAAGTTAATTGATCCTGAAAAGTTGAATTTTTCGCTGGCTGTCACCGTACCTGAGAGTTTTGCAGTAGTTCTACTCCAAGTCGAAAAAGGAATAATGCCTTCCTGATCCAATCGTCCAAATGAGCCGTAGAAGGTGGCTTTGTCACTTCCCCCTGACACGCTTAGGCTATTGTCAATTAGAGTTCCTGTGTTGAACGCATCATTCCAATTGTCCTGGTATACGTAGTTCGGGTCGTTTTCCTCCGCAATATTTGCCCCCCAAGAAGGCCAGAAACTATTTTCCTGTCTTACGCCACTGAATCCTTGACCATATTCGTCTTGAAGTCGAGGTTTTTTGACCAAGTTGTCAAAACCGACGGAGCTATTGAAATTCACTCGTATTTCTCCGGCTTTTCCTTTTTTGGTGGTGATGATTACCGCTCCGTTTGCAGCACGTACTCCATAAAGCGCAGTGGCAGCCGCACCCTTTAGGACTGACATTGTTTCGATGTCATTTGGATTGATATCCGCAATTCTGTTAGTCATTCCTCTAGGAGTTCCACCCGACTCTACTGTTGAGTTATCGACCGGTACACCATCCACTACAAATAGTGGCTGATTATCAGCAGATGGATCCAGCGAGTTGATTCCTCGGATGATGATTCGGGCAGACTGGCCTGGAGCTCCTCCAGCGCTGGTCACTTGCACTCCGGCTACTTGCCCTTGCAGTGCATTGACTACATTTTGTTGTCTTGAACTAGTAATCGCCTCTGAATCGATACTTTGCGCTGCATAGCCCAATGATTTTTTCTCTTGAGAAATTCCGAATGCAGTCACGATAAACTCGTCAAGCTCTGAGGTACCAGCAGCAAGAATTACATCAATAGCACTGGAATTACCTACCGTTAGGGTCTTAGTGGAGAATCCGATAAAGGAGTAGACCAATATGGATTGGGCTCCGGGAACGGTGATGGAATAATTTCCATCCAAATCTGTTATAGTACCCGTAGTGGTACCCTGAATAACAATACTCACGCCTGGAAGTGGATTACCATCTTCCTTGGCTTTGACTTTTCCTTTTACCTCCTGCTGTGCATAAGTAGGCAAACTGAGCAGAAAACCAAAAAGGAAAACCAATGATAATGCGTAGCTTTTCTTCATGTGTTTTTTATTTTAGTTAGTGAATTGGTTTTAGTTTTTGCGATTAAGGCCTTGCATGTTTTTTCAGCTTTTATCAAACCGAGGTAGAATCCTGCATTATTTTTCGAGATTTGATTGTAAAAAATGAAATTATTTCACCTTTTATCTCTAAAAAAAAACAGTTTAGCTAGTTTAATAAATGTTAAAAAAAGTCCCGATTTCGGACAATCCGCAATTAATCTAGTATAACAATGTTCAAACTAGCAAAAAATATTTGTTTTATTATATTTTTAACAATTGATTTTTGATGAAAGGCCAATTTTTATAGTCAATAAAAATATTCTTCGTTTTAGCCTCTTTTTGCAATATTTAATTTTAGATAAATGCAGTAAAAAGATAGTACCCTGAAAATCAAAAAATATCTGTAGATGAGGGATCCAAAAAGGGCAATTAAAAACTAACTAAGTCCAACTGTTGAGAACAGCGCATCATCAAAACCTACGTAAACACAATCATTCCAGTCCTTAAAATAAACCAGTCTTTCCAACCTAATTTGCTGTAAGATTTTCACTGATGCCACTGTTAGGCAAGTTTACCAGCGGCAGGGATGGCTTGACGAATCGTATTTGGCGAATAAGTTTTATAAGAAATGCAGGCATTTCAGGCCTTATTTTATTTAAGCGAAGCGCTTGTAAAAAATCGTATTCTTCATTTTTTCAAGTGGTTTTCCTTTCCATAGTGTATTAAATAAACTCATAAAAAAAGAGCTGCACCTTTCGATACAGCTCTTGAATAACTTAGACAAGAATCTATTCAACTGTGGTCATGGTCTCGGTGGTGATTTTCTTTCCATCCTCGTATCGGATTTCTTTTTTGATCTCCACTTTATCAGTCGTTGCTTCGCCGTGTGTTCCTACAGCAATATGAGGGGCAATAATCAAAGCTACGATTGACATCAATTTGATCAGGATATTCATGGATGGTCCAGAAGTATCTTTGAAAGGATCTCCCACAGTATCACCAGTTACAGAAGCTTTGTGTGGCTCTGACTTCTTGTAAAAAATTTCTCCATCTATTTCTACACCTTTTTCGAAAGACTTTTTAGCATTATCCCATGCACCACCGGCGTTTGACTGGAACATTCCCATCAAAACTCCGGATACTGTCACACCTGCCAATAAACCTCCGAGTACTTCAGGTCCAAAAGCAAATCCAAATATAATAGGAGTGGTTAGCGCAATCGCCCCTGGAAGAAGCATTTCTCTCAGCGAAGCTTTGGTAGAAATCTCCACACACTTATCGTACTCAGGCTTAGCCTTGTATTCCATGATCCCGGGAATCTCTCTGAACTGACGTCT
>JBDNIP010000496.1:0-1018 GCA_041688245.1 Algoriphagus sp. | reverse complement strand
GTATTGCTATCGGGACCGAGGGTTCCACCTCAGTGGACAAGTGGGGATTGTTTCAATCCTTGGGATCTATTTTTGACTGATTTAAAACCTTAAGGTTAGAATTCCAAAGAACATTAGGCTAGGGGTGTAATTGTGGGTACACATATTTATTACTCTAGGATTATGACCCATTATTCTGATTGCCATTTTTTCTTGAGTCATAAAAGTAGCTACTCGGAGTATATTATTCAGCCATGAACTCTTAAAACGTCTTAAAAAATTTAGCTTAAAAGAAAGTATGGAAATAGATTATCCAGTTCCGTTTATAAATAGAAGCGTTCAAAACAGCTTAAAAAAGGTGGGAATTCATTTTGCGCGCTCCTATTTTAAGTGTGATAGTTTGTGAAATATATAAAAACTTAAAGTTATTGCTAGCTGAGAAATGATGGTCATTATCAATCTTGACAAGAACCTGATATACATTCACGTCTAATCCACTCAAAAATAATGTCAGTAAATCGTAACTCTTGCCGAAGTTTAGTCGGAGTCTATTATGCTTATTTTCAATCCTTATCTCAGCGTTTCACTCATTCCTCTGGTACCACCTAAAACTCACATACCCAAAAGCCACTAAAGCCAAGTAAATGACCATTAACTTTTGATTATAAATGCTCATTGCGATCATCGCAACCACTGCAATGACTAAAGCAATGGCAGGGAAATAGGGGAAAAGTGGTACTCGAAAAGGTCTTTCCAAATCTGGATGATTTTTTCTCAGTGCAAAGAAAGCAATCATCGAAACGATGTATAATGTCAATGCTCCAAAGCATGCAATGGTAATGATTTCACCTGTTTTGCCTGTCAACAAAGCCAGAATCCCAATTCCCATATTTACGATCAGGGCATTGATTGGTGTCTTGGTTTTCGCATTTACTTTCCCCACAAACGGAGAAATGTATCGCTCCCTTCCAAGTTCCAAAGTTGATCTGCCGGCAGCCAAGATGATTCCATGAAAGGAAGCAACCAAGCCAAAAAGTCC
>JBDNIP010000495.1:0-4401 GCA_041688245.1 Algoriphagus sp. | reverse complement strand
TACAGCGGTTCGAATCCGCTCTCGACCTCATATAAAAGCATTCACCGTGGTGAATGCTTTTTTTTTACCCCAAGGCCCTAAAACAATAATTAAAAGCATAATTTGATAGAAAAGAGAAAAGGCGCTATCAATGCCCTAAACCAAAAAAAGTGTCCACCTTTCGGCAGACACTTGTACTTATTATTATCGGATTTTTGAATAGGAAATTACTTCTTTCCTTCCATTTTCTCTTTCAATCCAGCAAGAGCATCTAAGTCACCTAAGGTAGACTTCTCAGATGGTGCGGAGGAAGTGGAAGAACCTGAATCAGAAGAATCTTCTTTCTTTTTGGTTACAGCCTTCTTTGCTGGCTTAGCATCTTCTTTGAACATTGCTGTATGCGAAAGAACAATTCGTTTGTCATCTTTGGAAAACTCAGAAACTTTGAATTCCAGAGACTCACCAACCTCAACTTGGGAACCATCTTCTTTCTCAAGATTTTTGATTGTAGCAAATCCTTCCAGTCCGTAAGGAAGCTCAAGAACAGCACCTTTATCATTCTTAGAATTAACAGTACACTTATGAACAGATCCTACTGGGAATACAGATTCAAACGTATCCCAAGGGTTTTCTTCCAATTGCTTATGTCCAAGTGCCAGTCTTCTGTTGTCTACGTCAAGCTCAAGGACAGCTACTTCTAGCTCATCTCCTACTTTCACAAACTCAGAAGGGTGCTTGATTTTCTTAGTCCAAGATAAGTCAGATACGTGTACCAAGCCATCAATACCTTCCTCTAACTCAAGGAAAAGACCAAAGTTTGTTAAGTTTCTCACTACACCTTTATGCTTAGAAGCTACCGCATATTTAGTGTTCATATCAGCTTTAGTCCAAGGATCTTCAGTCAATTGTTTGATTCCAAGTGACATTTTTCGATCATCCTTATCTAAAGTCAATACTACTGCTTCTACTTCGTCACTCACTTTGACAAAGTCTGCAGGGTTTCTCAAATGCTGTGACCAACTCATTTCTGATACGTGAATCAAGCCTTCAACACCGGCGGCAAGCTCAAGGAATGCGCCATAATCAGCTACATTTACAATCTTACCTTTGACTCTGCTTCCAACTTCAAGGCTGGCAGCAAGTGAATCCCAAGGATGAGCAGTCAGTTGCTTCATACCCAATGAAATTCGCTTCTTCTCATCATCAAAGTCAAGAACTACAATCTGAACCTTCTGGTCAAGCTGCAATACTTCTTCTGGATGATTGATACGTCCCCAAGAGATATCCGTAATGTGAAGAAGTCCGTCTACACCTCCAAGATCGATAAATACACCGAAATTGGTCATGTTTTTTATAACTCCTTCTAGTATTTGGCCTTTCTCCAAATTGTTTAGAATCTCAGCTTTCTGCTTCTCAAGATCTTTCTCGATCAACACCTTATGAGATACTACAACGTTATCATTTGCGTGGTTGATTTTCACCACTTTCACTTCCATCTTCTTACCTACATAGATGTCAAAATCACGAATAGGTTTCACGTCAATCTGGGAACCTGGCAAGAATGCCTCAACACCATAGATGTCCACAATAAGACCACCTTTAGTTCTTCGCTTAACTAGACCTTCGATCACGTTGTCAAATTCAAGTGCATCTTCGATGTCTTTCCAAGCGCGAACAATCTTCGCTTTCTTGCGAGAAAGGATCAACTGCCCTAGGTGGTTTTCCTGCTCTTCGATGAATACCTCTACAGTGTCACCTACCTGGATAGACTCTAAATCTCTGAATTCTGACAATGGAACCAATCCATCGGATTTGAAACCGATATTGATGATCACATCTTTGTCGTTTACTCCTACAACGGTACCTTTAATCACTTCTTTCTCTGTGATCTCGTTCAATGTATTTTCATACATTTCCGCCATTTGCTCCCGCTGCACTTTGGAATACCCCTCACCAAAACCTTTGGTTTCGAAATCTTCCCAATTAAATTCTGCTTTGTTAGACATAATATTTTTAACCCGGGTTAATCAACAGTCTAAGGGTCATCTGACTGCTGGTTTTTAGTTGTAAATCAATGAATTAACACACTTCAACTCATGCTATTCACTCGAATAGAATGCAAAGGTAAGATTTTTATAATAGTTGAGAAATTAAATGGCTAAATCCTAGCCTATTTTAAAAAGTGTAGGCTTTTAAGTGACTTTCTCAAAGAATCAGATTAAAATCGAAATAAAAAAAAGCCCTAAACGAATTCAGGGCCCTGCAAGCAAAGAGTGAAAGATATATTTACGAATTCAAATTTAATCAAAATTCCTGATAATCAAATTTTTTGAAGGGATTTATTCCCTTTATTCTGCATTGCTTTTCACACTGGTAATACTGGTTTTTACGCTTGTATTATCAGTTCGATTATCATGCATGAGCGAGGGCATAAAAATCTTTTTATATAGTTATCAAGCTTTAGTCAGAGCTCTGGGCAGTGCTACCTGGAATTCAATTTGACGTACAGAGAAACAAGCATATTGATCCTGCCTCTTCGTACATCCACATCTTCAGTCATCACTCATTTATGGATACTAAAATGATCCAGTTAAATTCCTTCATAAATCAATATAATCGGTGAAATAGCTTTCAAAAATCCCTGTTTTTGGGACAATTCTAGGAGTGATTTCAGTCTGGGTAGATCGAGGAGATACAGCGTCTCGACGAATTAGTGTGGATCGCCTGATTGTTTATCTGAAGAAAGGAATCTCGATTGTAGTAGCGCCAGAAGGAACACGAAACGCTATTTTCGCCTTTCAACGCGGCCCTTTTCGCCTCTCTATCGAAACCAGGATTCCTATCATACCAATGGCAGTCATCGGAGCCGATCGGATCATGAAGCGTGGCTCGATCCTACTCAGTTCAGGAACAGTTCGCGTCTATTTCTCCCCAGCGATGATGCATCCTGCGAACTCAGAAACCGCTGTTCAGGGATTTTGTGAGTAAGTACGAGTCCAAATGGAAACGGAGGTATTGATGAAGAAATGATGACAAATAAAATTAATTTTGCTAAAATTTAATTTCATATCCCAATTGGAGCGAAACAAAAGATCCAGTGGTACCGTGCATTTCAGAATAATTTTTCTCAAAGAATGAAAGGGAATTGTAGTTGACTACAAACAACTCCTCCCTTAACTTATAACCATAAATAAAGGCCAAGGAAATTTTCTGCTTTCCGAATTGTTTGAATACTCCTAATTCTGGTCTGATATGCCAAAGCACATTTTTACTTGTATTATAGATTCTCAGATTATTTGCCAGAACTTCTCCCATGTCTCCCTGTCCGTTAGTCACAACTACACCTTGAAACCTTATTCCATCGGCATTTACTTGGGTGTAAACTCTATCTCCGCTTAAGTCTAACTGGGTCATAGAAATACCGGCACCTAAATAGCTACCCCAGCCTTTATTTCCAATGAAAAAATTCTTGCCTAAAGACCCTACCAATTGTAGGTTGATCGTTTGGTTTCCCAATGATTGGACATTCCCATTTATACCATTGAGTTTCGAGCCCATTCCTAAATGGACTCCCCCAACTCCAATTTTGATAAACCAATTCTTATTCATCTCATAAGCTCCATAGATCAGTCCAACGCCACTCAATGTGCCATAAGGAGAGAATCCTGGCAATTCCTCCATGGACTGACTAGAAAAAGTCGAGAGCTTACTAACGCCCCCTTGGAAGCCAACCGAAAACTTGCTTTGACCGAATGAAAATCCTATTAGAAAAAATAGAAAAATCGATAAAATAAATCCTTTCATAATTTGCTAATAATGAATGTTACTAACTGAAAAACTCGAGAGAAACGAAATCTATTTTTAATTCTCAATATTTCCTAATGCAACCCTTCGTTCAAGCCTCTTACTCACAGATTTTTGCACTTTGCCAAGAACTATTTTCAGAAGAAAATTCTAATTATAAGAATCTTTTCAATTAAATCGGCATTATTTTCTGATATTTAATTTTAAAACCAAATAATATACTTGTTCATTAAATCCATATTTTGTGAGAAAGATCCAATTTTAGAAAGGTGTTTAAGTATAGTAATCAGCAGTTTAGACCAGCTAAAACTAATAATTTTTATGAAAATAATAATTGATTCAACTTAAAAAATGACACATTAATCTAAGTGAATTAATAATCAATCGGGCTAAAAAATTAATAGGGACACAAGAGTTGGACTTAAATCGGTGATGTTTACTCAGGAATAAAACTACGTAGACTCCTCAACTTCGGCTACCGCATCGCTAGTCAGATCTTCAAAAAGCACATAGACCGAAAGATAACTCACCGGAACCGTCACCAAAATACCGATCAGCAAGGCTAGCAATCCCGCAATATTCAAAAGTACCAGCACCAAAACGAATCCAAAAAATTTC
>JBDNIP010000494.1:0-12128 GCA_041688245.1 Algoriphagus sp. | reverse complement strand
TTTTAAGTCGGGCATCAGTCTGGATTTCTCTACGGACTTTTCCTTTTCTGCTATGGCTATTTGCTGTTGAACCCACGCTAGGGTTGGATTTGCTGCCAAACTTGAAGAATCCATAGGTATTTGGGACTCCTTTTGCGTTAATTCTCCCAATTCTACTTCTATTTCCGTTTTGCTATTTAGCAACATCTTTAACCTTGTTTGATAGATCTTAATGTCTGCTTGGTTTTGAACGACCATCGCTTGGATTTCTGCAATTACTGCATCCGCTGTTGCTTTTTCAAGTAGATTAGTTTCACCCGTCTCAAATCGTAGTGCAGCAGCTTTTGCAAAACCTGCATAGATGCTGTCTTGTCTAGAAAGTAGGCGGGCTTTATCTATTAATTTCCAGAGTGAGTACCAGGTGGACTTGACCTCTCGGGTCAATTCATTCTTGCTCATTTCTACTGCCAGCTCCCCTGATTCTACTTTAGCCTGGGCCAGTCCATATTGCCTGATATAGGTAGTAGGGAACTCAAATGTTTGGGAAACGGAGAATCGGGTGTCATTCATAGCAATGCTATTCGTCTGTCCATATTCCATATCCACCGCAGTTTTTCCCATGTTCCAACTGGCTCCTATTAAAGCTCGCTGTTGTTCGAGTCTAAGCGCTTCAACTTTCACATTGGGATTGTTTTCCAATGCCACCTGAATCGCCTGATCCAAAGAAGTGACTTTAGAAGGTGTTTGCGCAAAAGCGTCCACATTTACCAATGTCAATACTCCCAATAGGATCATCCCAACAGGTCCCCTTGTTTTTTTAATTCCCTTTTCAAAGTAGAAATACAAGACAGGCAGCACGACCAAAGTCAGCATAGTAGCAGTAATAAGTCCTCCGATAACTACGGTTGCCAATGGTTTTTGAACTTCAGCGCCGCTGGAAGAAGAAAGTGCCATAGGCAAAAAACCCAGCGATGCCACAGAAGCAGTCAAAATAACAGGCCGTAGCCTTGTGCGAGTCCCCAAATATATCCGCTCAAACACATCGCTGATTCCTTCTTTCTTAAGTGAATTGAATTCAGCAATCAGGACAATTCCATTGAGAACAGCGACTCCGAACAGCGCGATAAAACCGATTCCGGCAGAAATACTAAAAGGCATCTCACGCAGTGATAATGCAAAGATTCCCCCTATGGCTGAAAGTGGGATTGCTGTGAATATCAGGATGCTTTGCTTGATAGATCCAAACGTGAAAAACAGCAAAACAAAAATCAGTAAAAGTGCAAGAGGAACTGCTATACCCAGCCGCGCCCGGGCTTCTACCAGATTTTCAAACTGCCCTCCGTAAGTCACCGAATAGCCCGGCTCAAATGTCATCGAACTGGCAATCTTAGCTTCTATCTCATTTACTATACTTTCTACATCCCTATTTCTGGCATTAAAGGCGACCACAATTCTTCTTTGAGTATCGTCACGCTGAATCTGATAGGGGCCTTCTTTTACTGATACATCTGCCACCTGATAAAGCGGTATCTGATCCCCATTTGACCGTGCTATATACAAGTTCTGAACGTCTTCCAACTCATTCCTTTTGGACTGAGCTAATCTGACTACCAAATCAAACCGCTTTTCCCCTTCGTACACTTTTCCGGCTGATGCTCCTGCAAATGCAGCTTGAACAGATCGATTTACTTCCTTGATACTCAGACCAAATTTCGCCAATTGAGCCCGGTTATAATCAATGACGATTTGCGGTATTCCGGTAACTTCTTCCACGTAAATATCCTCCGCACCTTCAACGCCACTTGCAATCTGTCCTATTTGATTTGCATATTCAGAGAGTCGATTTAGATCCTCCCCATATATTTTGATCGCCACATCTTGACGGACTCCTGACATTAATTCATTGAATCGCATTTGAATAGGCTGCTGGAATCCAAAGTTCACACCTGGCAATACTGATAAAGCTTCGGACATTTTATTCGCCAACTCTTCCCTGTTGGTGGCTGAGGTCCATTCACTTTTGTCCTTTAGGATAATCATCAGATCAGCACCTTCAACAGGCATGGGGTCAGTTGGTATTTCTCCGGATCCAATTTTGGAGACTACTTTTATCACTTCCGGAAATTCCTTCAAAAGTATCTTTTCGGCTTGGGTGGTCGCCTTAATAGTGTTCTGAAGAGATGAACCAGTTACCACCCGGGTTTCCACTGCAAAATCTCCTTCCTCAAGTGTCGGAATAAATTCCCCTCCCATGCGGGAAAAAACCCATGCGGAAATCACCATTAGGACTAATGCTATCCCCAAAATCAGACCTCTATGATGCATGGACCAACGGATTACAGGATTATAAAATCGCTGGAAAACACCCATGATCCGATCAGAAATAGTTGGTTTATCACTAATTTCTTTACTCAGAAAAAGCGCAGACATCATCGGTACATAGGTCAGTGAAAGGATAAATGCTCCAAAAATCGCAAAGGCCACTGTCTGAGCCATCGGTCTAAACATTTTACCTTCAGTGCCAACTAGCGCCAAAATAGGAAGGTATACGATCAGGATAATAATTTCCCCGAAGGCAGCAGAGTTTCTGATCTTACTGGCAGACTGAAAAACTTCCTCGTCCATTTCTGACTGCGTTAATTTCCTCCCGATTTTTAGCAGCCCCAAGTGATGTAAGGTTGCTTCCACAATAATTACAGCTCCATCCACTATCAATCCAAAATCGATTGCTCCAAGGCTCATCAAATTCCCTGAAACACCAAAGAAATTCATGAGTGAAAAGGCAAATAGAAGTGCCAATGGAATCACCGATGCCACAATTAGGCCTGCACGGAAATTCCCCAGTAACAGCAAGAGCACAAAAATGACAATCAAGGCTCCCTCGATTAAGTTCTTGGTCACAGTTCCAATAGCATTATCAACCAGTTTGGAACGGTCCAAGAATGGTTCCAGCGTCACTCCTTCTGGTAGCGTTTTCTTGATTTCCTCAATTTTAGCTTTGACATTATCAATCACTTCCGATGAGTTTTCACCTTTCAGCATCATGACGATAGCGCTGACGACTTCGCCTTCTCCATTTCTGGTGGTAGCACCATAGCGGACTGCATTTCCAAACTGTACTTTTGCAACGTCTTTGATTAAGACAGGAATACCATTCGGATTTACCCTTACCGGAATATTTCTGATATCATCCAAGGATCCAACCAGTCCTTCACTTCGGATAAAAAGTGCCGTCAGATCTTTTTCGATATAGGCACCTCCTGTGTTCTCATTGTTATCTGATAAAGCCTGAAAAATATCCGAGATGGATACATTGAGTGATTTCAGTCTATCAGGCTCTATTGCTATTTCATATTGCTTCAGATAACCTCCAAAACTACTGACATCCGCAACCCCCGGTGTACCCAGTAATTGTCTTCTTACGATCCAATCCTGAATAGTTCGCAGTTCTCTCGCATCATACTTATCCTCATAGCCAGGCTCTACGCCAACTACATATTGATAGATTTCGCCCAAGCCCGTGGTGATCGGAGCCAAGCCGGGTGCGCCTATTCCAGGGGGGATTTGCTCTTTGACTTCAGCCATTCGTTCATTGACTTGCTGTCTAGCCCAATAGACATCCACCTTTTCCTTAAAAACTATAGTGACTACAGATAAGCCAAAGCGAGAAAAACTCCTGATCTCTTCTATATCAGGAATAGTGGCCATCGTCAATTCGATGGGAAAGGTAATTAAGCGCTCTACCTCCTCCGCCGCTAATGACGGAGAAGAAGTGATTACCTGTACCTGATTATTGGTAATGTCGGGAACGGCATCGATAGGAAGTTGGGTAAGTGAATACCCTCCCACGATGACCAAACCCATGGTAAGTAGCCCGATAATCAGTTTATTTTTGACTGAAAACCGGATGATATTATCCAGCATACGGAATTAATTTTTATGGAGTAAAATTGAATCGGACAAAGCTGTCCTTCGAAAAAACCGAACAAGGCAGAATTACTCAAGCATATTGAAATGCTGACCAAAAGGTGTTATTCTGGAAGTATTCGGATTTATTTAGCTTTTGGGGGGCTGAAAAAGATGACCCAAAGCTGGTGATATGAAGTGGAAATTATAGAAACTTATTGCTTCTGTTTTTTCAGTATCAGATTGAATCACCAAAAAACTGGGTACTGAAGAAAAATAAATTGGAGCATGAGAACAGTTATGATTTCCATTAAAAGGCAAATCCTCATGACTGTTTTCAGCATGGTGGTTACTACCCGAACCATGATCAATGTAATCTTCTACGACAAAATCAAAAACAGAATCTCCATCCAATGCTTTATGCTCCGCAAAATGGGAAACTAAATTCGGGATTTTCTGAATCTCACAACATAAATCCAAGCCGGTAGCCAACGTACTGAATACGAGCAGAAATAATGCGATATGTTGTAGGAATTTCACTGAATTCAAAGCTACTAAATAAACCCGTGCAAGGCTATTGCATCACGCGGTAAAGTGATGACCTATAAATGTCCCTTCTTTCCTAATCAATTCTTGAACTTAACTGGCCTAGATTTAAAAGCTATGCTTCCAATAATTCTCAGGAGCATCCATAGCAAATGAACTCAATCATTAAAACGAATAGGAAATCAGAGCTACATCACCTTCCCAGCAAGGTATTTCTGCACTTCATAGACATCAATACTTTTATTGAATCGCTTGCTGACAGAAGGAATATTTTCGCTGGATATCCAGATTTTGAGTTCTGCGTCAAGATCAAAGGTTCCGGCTGTTTCGAGAGAAAACTGTGAAATACTTTTATAAGGCATGGACTTGTATTCTACTTTGCTGCCCGTCAGACCTTGGACATCTATTAGGATTAGACGTTTGTTGGTGAACATAAACGTATCGCGGATTAGCTGAAATCCCAGTTCGACCCGCTCGCCATCAGCAAGTAGCCTTCCATACTTTTCTGTTAGTTTTTCAACTGAAACCTCACTTGAATTTCCGAGTATTTTATTGAAAATGCCCATCTACGTTTTTTATGGTGATTAAAGATTTATCTGATGTAAATATCAGAAATTTTTATTTGTCTAAGATAAATACTGGTTGAGGGAATAGGGAAACAACCCCAATCAGAATAGTCAAATCTCTTTTTAAACTAACTTTTTAAGTTATTTAGCAGTCCCCAAAATTTAGAGAACTTATTGAATTAGAGAATTAAGTTTGAATAGTCCATTTGACAAAATTACCCTCCCAATCCACCTCTACCCCAAAAGGATTAATTAGCTCATTTAACAAGACCGCTACCTCTAGGCGAGTAAGTTTTTTTTCAGCAGTAAATTTCTCAGGTAATTTGGCTCTATCCCAGATTTGAGCTAGTTCCAAACGTGAAGTATTTGGTTTGATTTTTTCTAGAATCGCCTGGAATCGTCCTCCCGTCAAATAAGCTCCTGATGCTCCCCAGAAATCTTTTAATTCAGGATAAACAGGTCTCAACCCATCTACCAGTTCATATTCGGAAACCAATCGCTCCGGATAAAACCAAGTCTGATTTGCCCAGAGATACGGAACTCCTTCCCCTTTAAGAATTCCACTAATCCCGATTTTTTGAACTGCTTCAAAATGCGGATCAAAAGGTGTAACATCAATAAAAGGCATCAAATAAGCTCCTTGGTCTAATAATGCTTGTTGTACGCTTCGAATGGATACTTCAGCTGGCGCTTTATTAGATTTTATCGCGACACTAGCTAAGGTTCCCGCAGCTTGTCCTATTCCCAATACTACGGGCTGGAGTCGCGATGCCCCATTGACGATATTTGAAACGGAAATACTTTTCTCAGCCAAGATCAAGCTCGGATGATCTTTAGGGACTAAAGCACCCAAAGGCACATTGTACGAAGGCACCCGAATCTTGATAAAATCTATGGCCGGCGCATCCAAGTTCTTTTTATGATGGTGATCTATGGTATAATCTCCCACTATCGCTCCTGTACGGTAATAAGGATTAGGGGCTGTATAAGGATTTAATACATAAGGCAAGGTAAAATCCACCAATCCAAAATAACGTCTGGATTCCCGATGGTAAGGGATAATTGGAAGATCATCTGCCGTGGGATATTCTTCGGCTGCTAACCCCAAATGACTAAAGCCTAGATCATGTTGGATGTAATAAATAAATCGGAGCGTAGCCGCTTTCGCCTCTTTCAAAGCTTCGCTTCGCTCCTGTGGGTTCATTTCAATACTATTCAGGTAATAATCATTGCCGCAATTTGGCCAGTTGATCATGTATTTGCCATTGGGCAATTTTCCATAGTCGAGCATTTTGCTACAATCTAAAGTCGGCGCATTATCCGTGGTGGGATCCGCATGAGCACAGGCGCAGGCAAACTCAGCAGGATCATAATTGGCAGGTTTTGGAATGGTCTTAGCTACTTCCTTTCCATAATCCTGAAGTGTGGCCACATAAGTCAAGTCTTGAATGATGTTATTCGCCTCAGCTGGAGCATAGATTTCTCCGATCACCTCCCGAGCATCCATTCCCAAGCGATACTCCAAACCCTGAGCTACCGCGACATCTCCCAATTCTGTCGCATCAATCAGTAGTGTTGACGTGACAATTACATTTTCTCCTCCCTTTTGATAAGTCAGCTTCCATTTCCCTTCGGCGTAGATGGCAGTCATCCACGTACTCTGAAACGATACCGTAAGGTTTTGAGTCTTCGCTGCCATTTCCTGAAGTAGTTCATTGGCTACTTTGGGTTCAAAAAGTGTATTACTCACCCAGCCGGTAGCCATATTTTTAGACCCTCCATAATAAGCTTCCAGTGCCTGTTTGAATTCCCCATAGAAGCCACCGGAGATCTTATCATTGCCATCGATTGCCGAAACGCCCGCAGATGTCAGCATCCCTCCAAGCCAGGTACTTTCTTCGATGATCAGCGTTTTGGTCCCCAATCGCCCGGCAGTGATTCCGGCAGAAGTTCCACTGGCTCCTCCACCTACAATGATGAGCTCATAGTTTTGCTGGGAAAAACCCTGGTTGCTAAAAAGTCCTAAAAGCCCAATTAAAAACGATTTTTTGATAGCTGAAATTTTCATGGTTCAGGATTTTGTCAACGGTTGACAGGCACCGATCAGTGCTGCTTGTTCACCTAGCGTTGAGATTTTAATCTTAGCTAAACAGCCGTTCTGAATCAAATATTGAGAGGTTGTGGGTAAAAATAGATTATTCATCAGGGCTATTTTTCCTCCCAGAATAACAGCCTCACTTTGAAGACGAATCAAATATGGTACAAGAAATTCACCGAGCGCTTTTCCGAAAATTTCGAATATAATAGCTGCCTCTTGCTTAGTGTATGCTAATTCACCCAGTTCTTTCACCCCTGAAATGGAGAGGTCAAACCGATTCTTAGCTTCTTGGACAAACCAATTTGTACCCAAGTAATCCTCGGCTATTCCGTCACGGAATGGCGCAATCCAAAGCTTTGCATCGCTTACCACATCTTCTACTTTGATCGCAGATCCAAGACCTGTTCCCAAAGTGATACCAATAGAGTTTTTAAAAGCCTTTGCGGATCCTGCTAGACTTTCTCCCAATAAGAATGCTTCTGCATCATTGATGAACTGAATGTTTGTTGAAGGAATATCGAGCGATTTGGCAAGCAGATTTTTAACTGACAGGTTATAGAGTGACTTCATTTTCCCCTGATCCTGAATCAGAGATATTCCATTTGGGTAATCGTAAGGGCCAGGCATTGCAATTCCTACCTGATAGCTCTTTGCTCCCTTGGCGCTTGCCTGAATCACGGCAGACCAAGCAGAAATCAATGTATCGGCAGCGGCTGTTGTATCTACGGATGATTCTTGAAAATCAGCCAAATTCAGCTTTCCTTCAGAATTAAAAGTCAAGGAAGCGGCTGAAATATGTGATCCTCCAATATCTACTCCGATAAGTTTCATGTAACGATTGTTCAGATTCGATTTTGAGGATTAATTAAGAAAGTTAGAAGTTCCAATCTGTTGATCTATTGCATCCAGCAATTCTCCGGAAGGGTCTTCAGAAAGTTCCCAAAACATCACTCCTGCCAGCTTCATTCGTTCTACATATTTAATTTTCGCTGCTATTGATCTGGGGCTTTCGTAGGTTACCCATTCTCCTTTTTCAGTGGAATAAAGAAAGGGATTTTGAGAGATCTCATCCCAATAGTGAACGTAGGAAGAATCCTTAAGAAGAAGCTGAATTCTGTCATGAGAAAGCGTTGTATCCCACTTGCCATATTGGTTTAATCCATTGTTCGCTGTCGCTACGTCTTTCCATCGCTTTCCGTAAAAAGGAATACCCACTACCAATTTATGAGCAGGAATCCCAAAAGCGATATGATCGGCCACCGCTGATTCTACAGCTCTTTCCTTTTTCCCTTCAGGCATGGTTTCGGGATTGCCTTTATATAGATTAGCGTGATGCCCTGTGATCTGGTCTCCGGGTCCAAAAAGATCGTAACTCATAATATTCACTAAGTCTAGGTATTTTACTGCAGATCGAAGATCATTGGCTTCCAAATATTTCCGAAAACCACCAGTTGCAATGGTGGTCAGGTAACGTGTCTGATGAAGCTGACCCAATGAATCCAATGCTTCTCGAAAACTTTTGAGCATCGCAACAAAATTCTCTTTATCTGCATCTCTCACCACATTATTATCGCCTTGGAGTGCCGGATATTCCCAGTCGAAGTCCAATCCATCAAGCTTATGCTTGATCAAAAAATCTATTCCCGATGCAGTTAGTTTCTTCCGGCTTTCAGGTGTCAAGACAGCATCGGAGAAGCCTTTAGACCAAGTCCAACCCCCAATAGAAACCAATACCTTAAGGTCTGGATTCCGGGATTTGAGTGAATGAAGTTTCAAGAAGTTCGAGCTATCTCGCGCTGCCAATCCTTCTCCTGAAGTGACCATTCCATCTACCACATTTGCAAAAGCGTAGTTGATGTGTGTGAGTTTCTCAGCCGGGATTTTATCGGGATCCACTCCCTTCCATCCTGCGATGTATCCGATGACTACTTTTTTTTCTCCTTGCTGTGAAAATCTTTGGAAGAGAAAAGAAAACAAAAGAAATAGAAGAAATGAAAATCGCATAGCGAAATAGTTAATAGGTAGATAAAAAGATAGAGGCCCGGTAAAACCAAGACCTCTATCTGAAATTTATTTACGAAAGGTTCTAAGTGAGACTTTACTTATCCCACCAAACTGGGTTTACCCAGGTATCTCCACCCATATTTGAAATAGCATTAACCAAATTTGTTGGATTAGTAGTACTTTCAGAAGCTGGGTATAATTGTCTTCTTGGAATTTGTCCACCGGAGAAGTTTCCAGAGTAATTCACTGGCGTTAAAACAGGATAACCTGTACGCTTCCAGTTGTTCCAAGATTCTACGAAATTAGCGAACAAGCCGGTAGTAGCCCAAATTTGTGTATTAATCATTTTTAAAGCTGCAGGAGTACTACTTACATCCAGTGGATTTGCAGAAGCAAAGCCTGAAGCTGCAGAAGAAGAAATTGATCCTCCTCCGAATTTACCCATAGTAACTATTGCCCCTTGTAATCCAGCTGCATAATATGATGAAGCTGTACCTGGAACGGTGAATCCTCTTGTCGCAGCATCAGCTAATAGAAACTGAGTCTCAGCATAGGTCAAGATGAAAACTGGTGCATCTCGATCTCTATATATTGCGGTAGGTCTAGAATATTTACCGATTAGAGAAATATCACCACCAGTACCTGTTGAACCTGGATAATTTGGAGATTTTGTGATGTCAGTAGCCAATCCTCTTAGATCATAACCATTCGGCATTCCAATCTGGACGGCAGGATCATTATCACCAACTGCGGTACTTTTATTTCCTGTTAAACCGGCGACGGGAATTTCTGCAATTAATGATAAACGAGGATCATTGTTTGACTTAAGGAAGTCGATCAACTTATTAGACCAACGTACTTCATATACATCGTCAGTTACGTTTAGCGCATTAGCACTTGAATTGGAATAACCATTTGCCTGATCAGATACCAAAATTGCCTCGTCCGCAGTGGATGCAAAGATGCCACCAGCTAAAGCTTTTTGAACGTAAGTCCTGGCAGTCGCTGGATCCGCATCAACTAATCGCATTGACATACGCAACATAATTGAGTAGCCTAATTTTTTCCATTTAGTCAGATCACCTTTGTAAAGCACATCGTTTTTGATTCGATCGCCTGAATCACTAATTTTCGAAAGTGCAGCATCAAGATCAGAAAGCATCGCAATGTAGGACTCAGATTGAGAATCATACTTTGGTTGAGTGATTCCTGATTCAGCTTTCAACGCTTCAGAGTATGGAATATCTCCATATACATCAGAAACGAACGAAAGAGTAAGTACTTTCCAGATTTCCCCTACTGCAACTAAATTGGTGAATCCTTTTTGCTCCGCAAGAGCCTGCATTTGATATACTCTTGATGCCGTAGAGAAGCCACCATTCCAAACATTTTGGATATAACTGTTTGTACTTCCTGATGCCAGATATTTATCGGCATTAGAATAGTAATTAGCACCTCCTGTAGAAGTAGAAGCCATTACTTGTACCCACATACTCTGGAAAAGAATTGCTCCACTATATCCAGTCATCATGTTGCCATAGTTAAAGGAAACAGTAGGGAGAATAAGGTTAGGATCAAATACGCTTCCATCAGCACGGTTTGGATCCGTATTAATTTCGGCAAAATCCCCAACGCAACTGGATACGGATAGTAAAATTCCCGTAAGAATTATGCTTATGTATTTTTTCATATTAATTCAATTTGAAATTAAGGTTAAACCCAAAAGATCTAGTGCTAGGAAGGTTTTGACCTTCGATGCCTGTATAGTTAATATTGGAGCCAAAACTAGCCTCAGGGTCAATATTTTTAGCTTTACGCATCAAAAACCCAATATTTCTAGCTACAAGAGATACACTCAAACCCTTCAAGACTGGAGTATTACCAAACCATTTTGAAGGAAAGCTGTAACCCAACGTTAACTGTCTCAACTTGATGAAATCTCCATCCACTACACTAGTACTGGTTACATTTTGCGCCAAAGCTTGGTAGTAACTTTCAGCAGATGCCGTCACACCATTCGTAGTCAGGCCGGACTCTCTGCCCTCAAGTGTCACTTGATTTAAACCTCTAAAAGTCGAATAGAATTCGGTTGCAGAAAGCACTTTGTTACCATAATTATAGTCAATCAAGAATGAAAATATAACCCCTTTGTACATGAAATCGTTATTCCATCCACCATAAAGTGTAGGCAATACAGTTCCCATATTGATCAAATCTCCACGAATAGGAAGACCTGCCTCGCTTAATTTGATGCTTCCATCAGCATTGTAAGCATAGTCATACGCTCTAATCTGAGGACCAGCCTCACCTACTACGTAAGCTGTTACAGCATTTCCTAGAGTAGCTCTGTTCTGCCCTAGATTGACAGGATTATTATTAGGGTCAGTACTAAGTATTCTATTCTTAACATTGGACAGATTGAATGAAGACTTCCATGAGAAGTTTTCTGTTTGAATGGGGACACCAGTCACCAATACTTCAAGTCCTTTGTTACTTGTTGATCCTGTTGCTACCACAGCACTATTAAAACCTGAAGTTATGCTATAACCTGCTTGCATAATTTCATTATGAGTTTCCTTCTCATAATAAGCAATATCAAAACCTAGACGGTTATTGAAAAAACTAAGATCGACACCAAATTCTATTTCACTTGTAGTGAATGGCTTCAAGTTCAAATTTGGTAGAGATGTTGGAGATGATCCAGCAGGTACTCCGTTGTAAGAGTTAGCAGAATTATAATAGAAGGTACTTTGGTAAGCGTCAAATGGCTCACCACTAGTCACTGCATAGGATGCTCTAAACTTACCAAAATCCAGTGCCGGCACATCAATCAACTCATCAAATACAAACGCAGCAGCTACAGAAGGTGAGAAGATGCTATTATTGTTAGTAGGCAAAGTGCTATAGACATCATATCTACCAGTGGTGGTTAATGTCAAAATATCATTGTAACCAATTCCAACAGAATAATAAGCAGAGTGAACTTCACGCTCATTATATCCATAAGATCTAGAGAATGTCTCTAAATT
>JBDNIP010000493.1:0-4778 GCA_041688245.1 Algoriphagus sp. | reverse complement strand
GGCTGAGCCTCCTTTTCGTAGAATGTCCAGGGCTACCTGGGTTGCAAGTGGTTGACTGGTTGCAGCCATCCCATTTCTGGCAAGGATTTCTGATCTGGAAGTAAAAGCCTTTCCAGTCAGACGATCTTGAGCAGAAAGTTGGCTGACTAACGAAATGAGAAGTAGAACGGTAAAAATCTTTTTCATAGTAATGATTTATTAATGGTCAAAACTAATAAAAATTATCCGATGCCATTTTGTCCATTGTGAGATCTGCCTTGTAACGGTACAAAAGGTCAGATCCAATGTTCTAGAATGTGATGAATATATGAGCTGAATGAAAAGCAATAGGAATTCAAAAAGCTAGACTACGGAATAAATCATGGCAGCTCCAAAAATAAAGGCAAGAGGAGTAATTAACCTAGCATGTAGTGGTTTCAATAGTCCAGCCCATTTCATCGAATAGGCATGGTGATATTTTCGTGGTACAAAATATAGCACTAGCGATGTGGCGATCATAAACCAACCGAAGCCCATGAGTATTTGTGGAGATCGTGAATAGGATGCATAGATGACTAAAGCAATTGCTGGTATGAGTCGGATTGTGATTTCTGCGTAATTGATAAGGTTCGTGCTACCAGCTTTCCGAAGCGTGGATAGTGCCTTTTCGGGATTAACGAGCATTAGAATACCAATGGAAATGATGAAAACCCCAAAAAAAATTACTACATATTTTGATAGCAGTATCATGCTGGTAATAGGAGCTTAAAGCTTTTAAACAGATTCATTTTTTCCCAGATAAGAACAAACCCGGCCAAAATAAGCTTGGCTGGGTTTGTTTTCTAAATTTGACACATGCAAAGATTATCCCATGGTAAATCCATCACGGTAGGTTCTTGCAACGAATTGATTGGCTTCTTCTAGATTAGTAATTCGAAGATTTTCACCGTCCCAAAGGAGTTTCTTTCTGCCAAAGAATTCTGCCTGACCTTTGCTGTTTTCTCTTCGCAGCATATAGCTTCGAATAGCCAAATTTCCCATCAAAACTGTCTCGGTCATAGGACCTGCATAGTCGAAGGAAGAGGTTAATCCTTTATGTTCTGAACTTCCGAATCCTGCTTTGCAAGCATCTACCCAATGGCGCTGATGTCCATATTCAGATTCCATATTATCTTCTGATTGAGGACCAAATTCTGAAGTTCCATCATTTAGGTAAAGCTTTGGCTGAAGCGGAGAAGAGTCATTGATATTGGTGGAAATAATTCCTTTATCACCGATAATCAATACGCCGTTTGCTGATCCGCTGCCTCCAATATCATCATCTGCTGGAATAATATCCGGGTGAGAAGGCTTGATTCCACCATCACTCCAAGTCATCTCAATAGGCGACTTACTTTTAGAAGTGGCTGCAAAATGCAATGTGATAAATGAGGAAGCTGGGCATCCCTCTGGATTATAATCAGGAGTCCACATCTTCGAGAAGACAGTTCCAACGCTGCATTCCGCATCAGTTGGGTATTTCAAACCTAAAGTTCTGAATGGGATATCAATCAAATGGCATCCTACATCTCCAAGCGCTCCTGTGCCATAATCCCACCAACCCCTCCAGTTGAATGGATGAAGATTTGGCGTAAATGGAATCTCAGGAGCTGGACCTAGCCAAAGGTCCCATTGCATATCATTTGGTTTGGAACTTGTCGCTGTTGCAGGAAATGGCCCCCCCTGAGGCCAAACTGGACGGTTGGTCCAAACTTGTACTTTTGACACTTTACCAATTTTATCGGTATCTATCCATTTTTGAACGATATCCAGGTAAGGATTGGATCCGCCTTGATTTCCCATTTGTGTCACTACTTTTTGCTTGCGTGCAAGCTCAGTGAGTATTCTGGCTTCTGAGATGTTGTGGGTCATCGGCTTTTGTACATACACATGCTTACCACGGTCCATTGCGTATTTGGCAGCAGGTCCATGGACGTGGTCAGGAGTGGAGATAGTCACCGCATCAATATCTTTTTCGGTGTCAAGCATTTTGCGGTAATCTGCATAAAGCTTTGCATTCGGGAAACTATCTACTGAGCGTTTTGCCGAACCTGAAAAGTCCACATCGCAAAGGGCTACTATTCGCTCACGACCTTTGACAGAGGCGAGCATGATATCACTGGCACCTTTGCCACCGGCTCCGATTGCCGCAATATTTAACTGGTCAGATGGAGCGGTGAATCCAACTCCTCCGAGCACATTTCTTGGAACAATAAAAAAAGAGGAAGCTATAGCTGCGTTTTTGATAAAGTCCCGACGACCTTTTTCCAAAATAAGTTTGTTAGGTTTTTTCATTGAATAAGGGTTTGATTGTTAAATGAATTCTAAAGTAGGAAATTTTGCCCTATTTTAAATCATTTTTGGATAAATGACAGTTATGGTGAAGTTGTATTTAAATTTGTGCCATTCAGCGTGGAAATTAGCCCATCATTAGCAGCATTAATTTTGTTATTTCTATTCCATGAATAAATCTTAATTTATTTAGAATCATCAAGGGTTATTATTTAGTAACTCAGTCAACCGAATTAATTTAACTATACCTAAAGCTTACTTAATTATGAAAATTGGTGTAGTCAAAGAAACCAAAGCGTTTGAGCGTCGTGTCGCTTTGAGTCCAGATGGGGTCAAACTTCTCATCAAAAAAGAATATGAAATCCTAGTGGAATCCGGTGCAGGAGAATCCTCCTACTTTTCTGATCAGGATTATGTGGCTGCTGGCGCAACAGTCGTTTCTAAATCGGAAGTATTGGCAGTCGATGTGATTTTGAAAGTCAATCCGATGACTTCGGAAGAAGTTGCTGGCGCAAATGAGGGCGCTGCTTGCATTTCATTTCTGTATGCGTACACCGTTCCGGAATTGATCAATGCCTTTATTGCAAAAAAAATCACCTCTATCTCCATGGATGCTGTACCTCGGATTTCCAGGGCCCAAAAGATGGATGCGTTGAGTTCTCAAGCAAACCTTGCCGGATACAAATCAGTCATTTTAGGTGCCAATTACCTTGGGAAAATCTTCCCCTTGTTGATGATAGCCTCTGGCACGATCACACCTGCAAAAGTTTTGATTTTTGGTGCTGGAGTGGCAGGTTTGCAGGCTATCGCTACTGCTAAGCGCTTGGGTGCAATTGTCGAAGTGTCCGACGTTCGACCTGAAACCAAAGAGCAAGTGGAATCGCTTGGAGGCAGATTCCTTATAGTAGAGGGAGCAGAAGAGGTAAAAGTTGAAGGAGGCTATGCCGCTGAAGTGTCTGCGGAATTTCTTGCAAGGCAGAAAAAACTCATCGAAGATAAAATCAAAGATGCTGATCTGGTAATTACTACTGCTTTGGTGATGGGAAAAAAATCACCGATACTGGTCACAGAAGAAATGGTGAAAAGTATGAAAACAGGTTCGGTCATCGTCGATATGGCGGTGGAATCGGGTGGAAACTGTGAGATCTCAGAAATCAATAAAATAGTTGTTAAACACGGTGTTACCCTAGTCGGAGAATCTAATCTGCCAGCCATGCTTCCCGTGAATGCCAGTCTATTGTATTCTACTAATATCAGCACCCTGCTACTTCATCTCAGTAACAAAGATGGATTGAATCTCGACTTCGAAGAGGAAATCACACGTGGATCTGTGATCACCCATGAAGGTGCACTAATCCATGAATTCACCAAAAAAATCCTGAATCTTTAAACCCCGCAATCCATGAACGCAGATTCATTACTAATACTTATATATATTCTAGTCTTGGCGAGTTACCTCGGCTTCGAGCTGATTACCAAAGTTCCACCTACGCTTCATACGCCTTTAATGTCGGGTTCGAATGCGATCTCGGGAATCACCATTGTCGGCGCGCTGGTTGCTTGCAATGAATTGGGATATGGCAGTCTGAGCAAATGGCTCGGAATGCTTGCCTTGATTTTAGCTACCATCAATGTGGTAGGTGGCTATATGGTGACAGATCGTATGCTTAAAATGTTTAAGAAGAAATGAGTATATTAATTCAAATTGCCTACCTGATTTCCTCGATTCTATTTATTGTCGGGATCAAAAAACTTGGTAAAACCAAGAGTGCCCGTGAGGGAAATATTTACTCTGCTGTTGGAATGCTGATTGCGATTGCAGCGACATTGGTAACATTGGACATCCTCTCTTTTGTAGAGATTTTTGTATGTATCCTGATTGGAGGAGCAATTGGTCTGTAC
Source organism: Algoriphagus sp. (assembly GCA_041688245.1). Classification (GTDB taxonomy): domain Bacteria; phylum Bacteroidota; class Bacteroidia; order Cytophagales; family Cyclobacteriaceae; genus Algoriphagus. Next base: position 566 of record JBDNIP010000493.1, on the reverse strand, counting down.
ATTTCTCAGAAAGTAGAAATGACTAAAATCCCAGAGATGGTTGCGCTTTTCAATGGTTTTGGGGGATTAGCATCTTTTGCTGTAGCGCTTTCAGATCATTTCTTGAAGACCCAGTCAGTAAACACCTATCCTGACTCAGTAAATGCGATCAGTATTATCGTTTCTGTTCTGATTGGAGGTATTACGTTCACGGGGTCGATGATCGCCTATATGAAGTTAGACGGAAAAATCTCCGGCTCGCCTATTACTTTCAAGGGACAGCATCCACTCAACTTGATCTTACTTATAGCCTTCATAGCAGCGGGTGTACTTGCGTATTTAAATCCTGGAGACCCAATTTACATGATTGGGCTGATCGTGATTTCCCTACTCTTGGGTATCCTGACTGTAATTCCTATCGGAGGAGCTGATATGCCAGTTGTGATTTCTTTGCTGAATTCATATTCTGGAATGGCTGCTTGTGCTACAGGTTTTATTCTCAATAATAATGTACTTATCGTGGCAGGTTCGCTTGTTGGAGCTTCAGGAATTATTCTGACTCAGATCATGTGTAAAGCAATGAATCG
>JBDNIP010000492.1:0-2215 GCA_041688245.1 Algoriphagus sp. | reverse complement strand
GCGCTCCATCTGATTAGTATCAAATATGCTTTGTAAAGCGACAGCCAAATGAGCCGAATAATTCCCTTTAATCGCAAAAACTAAAACAATTGGTTCCATATAGCACTGAAATCATTAAAACTACCTGTGTGAAAAATTCTGGATCGAATTTTCTAATTGTTTTTTTAAATGAATTGTAAAACTGGCCTCAGCACCGGTCCCATTAGTCCATTTTTGAAATTTCTCGAAACCTGCATCTGCTACGTCCTGATAGTTTCGGACATTTCCTAAAACTTGCCCTATTTTATCTGAAAGATTTCTAGCATCCCAATCATAGGTGACCATAACATCCTGACTATAAAAATCAGGAAAGGTTTCTAAATGACTCATATCCGGTTTAAAGAGCAATGTCCGAGATTGAAAAGCCTCAAAGTCTCGGTAGCAAATCTCACCCCATCCGAACGGGGAAAGGCAGATTTTGCTAGAGGCTAACTCTCTGCGGTAGGCCTGATTACTAACCAAACCTGAAGGTACAGTCGTTTGATTTAAGGCTTCTTTCTGATAAACACGGTAGGTCTGTAAGCGATGAAGTCTACATGCATCGTGGCTTTGACTGAAAAAATTTCCACGAAACATAAGGTCAATTCCTCGATTCACAAGGTCCTTTCCAGGATTCCACTCGGGAAATGAGCCATTTCTGAACAGAATGTTTGAATACCTGATAAATCTGGAAGAAGTTTGAGTTTTCCAGTCGATCAACCCCAGATTCCATGACAGTCCTAGTTTACTAATTTCCTCTTTCGAATAGTTGACCACAGGGAAATTATTTTGGTTGCGAAATCTATAATCGCGGAAATATCTGTCACGAAACAGATGCCTTCGGTGATCATTTAAATAAAAAGATTTATCTCGAACCAATTGTTTGGCCAAATAAAGATCAACCCATTGGATTACTTCATGATCAAAAGGACCAGTAGAATCACTTCCTGACAGATAGATCAACGGAACATTTCTATCATGACAATTTTTTAAAAATCGAGAAATTGTGATGTCTTTGGAGTGCAGCAACTTGGGTAAAGAGAATCCCGAAACTATCCAAACGTCTGACTTCGAGGATAAAAAAGAATCAGTATTCGTGTATAAATGGATACTAATTCCATGATATTCTAAAGCCTGGCGATAAGCTAACAATGGAAAAATGGAATTATGTCCCTCTCTATGGGGGAAGTACAAAACAGATAACTTCATTTGCAGATTAGACATTTAAAAACTTATTTTTCAAATTTTATACCGTACCATAGACTTAAAAAAAATAGCTGCCTGACCATTCCATAATTGGTGGATCCATCTTTCGTAAAATCCGATATGATCTTTTTTATTTGAAGCTTCTCGAAAGTCTCAAATTCAAAGAGCAGACTTTTTCCCATATTTTCAAAATGATCTCTAAACTCTTCCTGCTTCAGAAAATAGTCATTCCATGGAACCGACAATCCAATTTTAGGATGCTTGGTAATGTAATCAGGCAAATACTTCCCAACAGAGTTGAATAAAAGTTTTTTCCCTTTACCGGAAGTATTGAAATATTGATCCGGCAAACTAGCAACCCCAATCACCAAATTCGGATCGAGAAAAGGGTCTCTACACTCGATTGAAGCACCCATTGTTGTTCGGTCATTTCGATCATTGAGGGTGAATAAATGAGTGTGCTGCTCCAGGTAAAGTAATTGACGAAAGCGATTGCCCGGATAGAGACTTTTAGCCTCGGCTAAGACTTGTTGTCGATAAGGAATCTCCAAGTGGTCTGTATTTCCGCCTAATTTCTTGAGATCGCTTAGAAAATTCTCATTACTATTAGACATCATTTGAATCTCTTCATCCCCATCACTGAGGTATCGCTTCATTTTCTTAAGTCGATCCGGCTTAAGAAATTTTTCAGGAACATAGCGAAGCGATTGAAGTAATTGATATCGCCACGCTTTGTCGTGAACCTTGTATCTCACATAACCCCCGAGCACCTCATCTGCTCCTTCCCCACTTAGCAATACTGAGACTTTTTCCTTCGCTTTTCTGGCTATTCCCAGAATATGGCCATCCTGCAAATGCATGAGCGGCTCATCATGATTATGGATTGATTCCTTCACCAATTTCATCAACTGGTCTCCGGTAAACTCATGTGTATGGAAATCTACTCCTAGGCTTTTTGAGAAATCTCTGGCGACTGAAGACTCATCATGCT
>JBDNIP010000491.1:0-3126 GCA_041688245.1 Algoriphagus sp. | reverse complement strand
TAACTGAAAACCCACAACCGAAAACAGTAAGACCACAACATTTCCAACTAAAAAAATCCCATTAAAAAATTCAAACCCAACCCACAACCCATAACCGAAAACCCACAACCGAAAACCGAAAACAGTAAGACCACAACATTCCCAACCTAGAAAGTCCCATTAAAAAATTCGAAACCAAACCCACAACCGAAAACCCACAACCGATAAAACCGATAAAACCCCCTCACTCTACTCTGCTCCTGAGCACCAGCATCTGAACTGAGTTGAGCGGATCTGTGCTGAAAATATAAATATTTCGCTGGTCAATTCCCTTCCTTCCTTTGGGGTCAAAAGTAATCTGAAGTTCTACAGACTCGCCAGGTCTTAGGGTAGTTTTGGGAATCTCAAGGGTAAGACATCCGCAATTTCCTTGAACTTTGCGTATCAGCAGTTCTCCCCTTCCTTTATTGGTCAGCGTAACTGATTTTTTCTGAATGGTATTGGCACTAATCGTTCTCAAATCAATCTCTTTAGGATCGATTGCCAACTGTGCTACATCCTCAAGCTTATCTTTTGGAATTGGAGGAAAATACTCGAACACATTTGCCAAAATTGATAATCGGACCAAGTAATTTTGACCCCAACTCAACACAAGTTGATCTTCAGAAAAGCCCAAATCACCTTTTTCATTTCCATCAAAATACACATCCAATAAGCCCCGTTGATTGGGGTAGATCAGGGAATCGCGCTGGTTTACCTGAATAAATGCCGGACCTGCCACTGTCAGACTTTGTGCATGGATAGGGCTGCTACCAAAGTTGAAAATTTCCACCTGCTTCAACTTAGGTTCATTGGTGAGTACCTCACCCATATTGACTTTATTCAATCGGAAGCCCAGGTTTCCTTCAATTCGCACATAGGCAGCCTCCGGTTTTTCAGGAAAAGGAACAGCAGTTCCCCCTATGTATAGAGTGTCTTGACTATTCAGCAGATTTCCCTTGACAATAATCATTCGTGAGAAATAACCGGCAACTGAACTTGGGTCAAAGGAAATCGCCACCTTGCCACTTTCCCCAACAGCAAGTGTATCTTGATTGTAACTAACTGTCATACAACCACAATCAGTCACTACTAGCTCGATGAAAAAAAGTGAATCCTGCGTATGTGTAAATTCGAATTCGGCAATCTTAGGACCTTCTTCTTCGAATACTGTACCCAGATCGATCTTATTGACCTTCCAAATCAATCTTGGAATGTCAGCATCTTGAGCCTGAATTACTTGAACGAATAGAATCATCCCAATCAAGCTGAAAAATAATTTTTGAAAGCTAATCATACCTGCAATTAACAGATAATTTCAAGTGTTTAATAGGCTGATTTACTTAATTTGTAGGAAAATTAGACCGATGGCAAGAGTATTAACAGGAATTCAAAGTAGTGGCAGACCGCATTTGGGAAACATCCTTGGCGCAATTGTTCCTGCAATTGAGTTGATTAAACAAAACAAAGAAGAGTCATTTATTTTTATTGCAGACTTTCATTCCTTGACAAGTTCTAAGGATAGCGAACTTCGCAAAGAAAACACACGTGCTGTGGCTGCTGCTTGGTTAGCCTTTGGATTAGATATCGATAAGACAGTTTTCTACCGCCAATCCAGACGACCCGAAGTTGCAGAATTGACTTGGTACCTGAATTGCTTCACTCCTTTTCCGATGCTGGCAAATGCAAACAGTTTTAAGGATAAATCCGAGCGACTCTCAGATGTAAATACCGGTTTGTTCACTTATCCTGTCTTGATGTCAGCGGATATTTTATTGTATTCAGCTAATCTGGTGCCTGTAGGAAAGGACCAATTGCAGCATTTGGAAATGTGTCGCGATATCGCAACAGCTATCAATCATCAACTGGGAGAAGAGCTGTTGACTTTGCCCGAACCTCGGATCTCTGAGGAAGTGAAGATTATTCCAGGTACGGATGGGCAGAAGATGAGCAAATCCTACAATAACTACATCGATATTTTTCTCCCGGAAAAGGAGCTGAAGAAGAATGTGAGTAGTATCATTACAGACAGCACAGCACTGGAGGAACCTAAAGATCCTGATACCTGCAATGTCTTTAAACTCTACCGCCTGATCGCCAGTCCCGAGCAGACTACCCAGATGCGAAAGAATTACCTAGGGGGCAATTATGGCTATGGACATGCCAAAAAGGAATTTATGCAGCTGATTTTGGATAAGTATGCCACAGAGCGCAAAGCCTTTGATTTTTACATGAGCAATCCAGAAGAGATTGAGCGTAAGCTATCCGCCGGAGAAGAAAAAGCAAAAACCACAAGCATGGTCTTATTGAAAAAAGTAAGAGCGAAACTGGGGTTTGCTTAGGTCTACGCTTTTCTAGTACCGGAAATTAAGGAGGGGTAAGCGGAGGCGTTAAGAGAAGCAGGCTTAAATAAATTCTAATTGATAGGAAGGTAGGATTGAGCATTTAAAAATACTTTTATTCCCATCTTAGCGAAAGGCTACATCCGACAATTGCCGACTGTACATTTAAATGATGAAATCCTTATCAACTTTCCTAGCTGATTTCAAGAATTCTACTCCCTTAATCACACAGGGTTGATCACCTTGGCAGTAATTCTCATCTGAGATCACATAAACTTCTTTAAGATTTGTGATCGCGCTAATAAAATTCAGATACTGTCCTAGATGGAGTGATATCTGATCTTCATTAGTATTGTCCTGAATTTTAAGGACAAAAACTAAAAATCCATGTTTGTTTCCAGTTAAAAATTTGCCGCTTTTAAAAACCCACCAAGAAAAGTTTTTCGATTAGTTGAGTGTTCAGATTCTAGAATTATATACTGATTGTCCTTTTGAAGAACTACATCAGGTTTATAACCAGTTGCCAATTCTGATCCTCTATGAATAATTTTGAAATCTAAATACTTGTGCTGAAGTTGTTTAAATGCTGAGTCTAACATGTCCATTTTGGTCTATTTACCTCCTCTGATACTTCTTAAAATTCTCTGCCTGCTCAAAAATCTCTTTGTAAACCTCATCTCGATCCACTGGAGGATAATCGTTTTCTGCAAGTAGAATAATCAAATCCACCTTCAGTTCTGCCTTGATATCATCCCGCTTGCTCCAG
>JBDNIP010000490.1:0-2526 GCA_041688245.1 Algoriphagus sp. | reverse complement strand
CCATTTCTTTCATTCGACGCATAAACTCTTCCATCGTGATCGTCACCGGCATCTCTTCGGGATTAAGACCTTCCACTTCCACTGAATAGGTTTTGCTATTGATCGCTTTTTCGAAGATTTCCTTTACGGTCTTGCTTTTACTCTTCATTAAGTAAGTTAGCATAAGTATACACCTTTTAAACCAGCTCCTCACCGACAATTGAACCTAAATCCTAAACTTAATTTTCTTCTGTTTGGATTCCAAATTTTTTGAGAATAACGCTGAATTTACTCATATATATGCTTATACAGATATTGTAGCGCATGCAGGACGTAATTAGTATTTGAGAAAGCATAGACAAAATGGTTCTACCCCTATATTAGTGGTACCTATAGCTAATTTTAGCCAAAACCATAAATAAGAAGTTTTCAGGAATCAGCTATATAACTAAAAGTAAACTCTTTAAATGAATTTTTCAGATAATAACCGTTATTATAATTTATTATTTCCATTAAATTCGTAGTAGAACCGATAAAATAAACTTTTTATACAATACCCTAGCGTAGGAGTAGGCTTTGAAGCGGGCCATAGAAAAATGGTTCTACCTTTACTTAAGTGAAAAATATGAATAGCAACAGTGAAAAAATAATGACTAGGCAATTCTCAGGAATTGGGTATATGCTGCATATGCATATTTTTAAGTAATTTACTAGAATTAAACTAATTATTTTTGAGATTACCTTAATTATTAATAAATCTACTTGCATAAATTTATAAGCTCAATCTAAGTATTAAACAAATAATTCCATGCTCATTTCCTTCAGCTAGTTAGACTTAAATCTTCATTAAATAGTTCCATCTAGCATTCTATCTGAGTACTTCTGATATTGATTTTGGAAATAGGGGAGATACCCCGAAAACCAGTCTAGCTGTTTGCCTTGACCATCAAAAAGTATAAAATATGGATATCCTGATAATTGCATTCTATTATAAAAATCATTATCCACATCAATAACAATACTATTAGGTTGATCTATCGCTTTAAAAATTCTAACTTTATCATCACTGAGGTTCTTATTTCCCATTTTTTGATATAAAAATATATGTAAGACATTTTCTTTTGTTTTCATATAATCTTGAAGATCAGACATGGAACTTATACATGGTTTACATTTTTCGTTCCATGTCTCGATTAATATTAATTCATGTAATCCAGCGATATATTTAGTAAGTATTTCTTTTTCAAGACCAGGAAATTCACTTAAATCTAAAGAATCAATTTGAGTCTTTTTTTTAATTAACTCGCTAAATTGAATATGATTGAGTTCTACTGCTTTGCGGTAGTTCGGATAAATTAAGAGCGAATAGATTAGAATAATACCTAAGTATCCAAAGTATAAAATTCTTTTTTTGAAATCAAGAAAAAGGTTAAGCAAAACTAATGAAAAACCAAGTAGAATGGGGCTTGATATAATATCAACAAATCCCATAGGATATTGTATAATCAAAAAAGCAAATAGATAAATAAAAGGACCAACTGAGGCAATTAGAAAATAACTCCAATTTTTAAAATTATATTTAGCTTTTAAAAACTGAAAAAGCACGACAGTAAGTATTAAACCATAGCCTATAGTTAGTTGATTTGCATATTCTGAATCAAGAAAAGATAATCCCCATACAGGGATTATAGATAGTGAAAAGAATAGTATAGAAAATAATTGCTTTGTAAAGGTCATAATTGGCTTGTTTCGCTAATTTAAGGACATTCGTCATTTGTATCTACTAATACATCTCTCTCCTCGCAACTCTGAGACCAAAACCATCCACAGCCTCTTCTAGTACTCTCAGATTTTGTAGTTGCACATTCCACATCTGGACCAAGTCCGCCGCCGCAAGTCCATTTACAATTACAAGATGGTTCATCTTCAGAAGCAATTCTAAAAGCCTAGTTTTGATTATTCCAATCACTTGTAAAGGACTCAATACATTCATGGCAGACATCAGAATCTTCATTAAGAATTTCATAATCATAGAGAGATGCAAATGATCCTATAAAATCTTGACGGTTCATAATACTGGCAAGCCTTAAACCTTTTCTCTTAATTTCTTCACTATAGAAATCATCTTACCTTTCGATTCCCTTCAATAGGATTGTTAATCCTCCGATTTGAGTTTTTTGTTCTTCAGAAATATTTCCTGTTTGTATATTATTCAATTTTGAAATCCAACGCTTCTTTTTTCTTCTACGCTTAAGTTTTGATAATCTTTTAGGATTTCAGTCTTGGATTTACCAACCAAAAATTCTGATCTAAGATCATCATTTGGAATAATTTCCGTTTGATCCAATTCACATGCGGAGGCAAAGTATGCTAAGCATACCACTGCCATTAGTTTAATTGATTTCATTGTCTCTTAAAAATTATAGCGTTGGTAATTGATTTAAAAGTCTTCGGCACATTAAGCTTAAATCAATAACAAGCGATAATTCCACAGATCAAAATTATTCTTCAATTATTTTTCCTAGATATATATATATATATATATAT
>JBDNIP010000489.1:0-9681 GCA_041688245.1 Algoriphagus sp. | reverse complement strand
GAAAAAAGTAATACCCCGCTAGTCGGTCGATCCAATCGGTGAACAGGAGAAACCCACTGACCAATCTGATCCCGAAGGAGCTGTAGGGCAAAAACAGTTTCCTCCGGAGCAATTGGCGTACGATGTACCAGTATTCCCGAAGGCTTATTAATGGCAATTAGATTTTCGTCTTCGTAGAGAATTTCGAGCACAGGAAGTTTAAGATTATTGAATTGAAAATTTAAAATGGAGGATAGGACCTAATAAGTTTATTCTAATCTTCCAAACTGAGATGGCCTCGTAAATCATAAATCGTAAATCTCAAATATTAAAATATGGTGCCGGAACCGATGCATTCATCTCCTTGGTACCAAGCCACAAACTGTCCGGAAGCAATGCCTTTTTGAGCTTGGTCAAAAAGTACGTAGAGTCCATTTTCCTTTTGGATCAAGGTAGCTCCGCTTAGCGGTTGGCGATAGCGAATGCGGGATTGGTAACGTGCACTTTGACCGGAAGCCAATTTCAAATCTTCCCGAATCCAATGAATTTCCTCATTTTTTACAAAAAGCGCAGTACGAAGCAGTCCCGGATGGTCCTCGCCTAAACCGGTATAAATCACATTTGATTCAGTATCCGTGCTGATTACAAATAACGGCTTTCCCGTGCCCCCAACATGCAAGCCCTTTCGCTGACCTACGGTAAAATAATGTGCGCCATTGTGCTCAGCAAGGACTTTTCCCTGATCCGCCGTATAGTGAATAGGTAAGGCCAAGGCATCCAAAATATCTTGATCATAATGCTCTGGCTCAATTCCTACTGGAATCTGTGCATGTTGATAGATTTGAAAATCCTCGGGAATTACGACAATATTTCCTTTTTTAGGCTTTAATTGCTGCTGAAGAAACTCTGGAATTCGAACTTTGCCGATAAAGCAAAGTCCCTGACTGTCTTTTTTGTCTGCGGTAATCAGATCTAAACTTTTGGCAATTTCCCGAACTTCAGGCTTTTGCAGATGACCAATAGGGAAGAGTGCCTTTGCCAATTGACCTTGGTTCAGTTGGCAGAGGAAATAGCTTTGATCTTTATTGGGATCTGCACCGGCAAGCAATTGGTAAACTGGCTGACCGTCAACTTCCAGTTCGCCTTTTTGGCAGTAATGACCTGTAGCCACAAAATCAGCTTTGAGCTTTTCGGCAGCTTTTAAGAAAATATCAAATTTGATTTCTCGGTTGCACAGGATGTCCGGATTGGGAGTTCGTCCAGCTTTGTACTCAGCAAACATGTAATCGACGATGCGATCCTTGTATTCTACACTGAGGTCAATAGCTTGGAAAGGGATTCCTAATTTCTCCGCAACCAGCATCGCATCAGTGGAATCTTCCATCCAAGGACAATCATTGGAAATGGTGACGGATTCATCGTGCCAGTTTTTCATAAACATCCCGATGACTTCATAGCCTTGCTCGAGGAGTAGGTGAGCGGCTACCGAACTGTCAACGCCGCCTGAAAGGCCGACGACAACTCTTTTCTTTGTTTTCATAGTTTGTAATAAGTAATGGATTCAAGGTCCATTAGGTTACAGTTGGGGGGAGAACAGCATTTTTATTAGAAATGGTTCTTTAAGAACCAAAATTAAGAGATGATTTCTAAGGAAGAAAAAAATTTTAAAGGTCCAAGACTCGCTTTATAGCTTATTTTATTTCTGCTAATGTAGAATCTTCTACAAATCAGAGCTTTTTAATAAACCTACTTTCGGAAGCTGAACGAATTTGAAAACAATCGGCAGAACTTGTTTTTGAAAGCCCATTTTCTTCGCTAGGCTCAATTTTCACCATCCATGGGGCAATTTCATAATGATTTTTCCAATCAGTCAGGGGTATAATAACCTTTAGTGGAAGCTTCCCCAAACTATTGTCGTTTACAATTAAAGCGGATCTTCTTTTTTGAATTTCAGCCCCTTTTGTAGGATCTAAATCAAGAAGCCAAATTTCACTTTGCTTCATAAAAATCCTCTAGATCCAGCGCCGAAAATAAAGTTAAATCTTTATCAGTTTTATAATCTTCAGCTAATGCCCCAGCGGCTAAGTGCATCTGTTCCTTTGACTCTTCCATTCGGATAGATTTTATAGCCTCCTCAACAACGAATAATCGCGTGTGGACAGGCAGATTTTTTATCTCTTTGAGTAATTCAACAGTGCTCATTTTCTCCTATTTATGATTGTTAATATAATTTAGTGATTAATCAATTGACTCTATTAATCCTGAATTACTAGCATCATCCCTGCATAAAAATTCTGATCTAGACTGATCAACTGATTTCCTTTCTCCAATTCAATTTCTTGCCAGTTGGTAGTAGGCTTCAGCCATACTTCTTGTCCGTCAACATAAATTCGGATCGGCATATCAAAGCTCTGAATGGTATTTTCCCAGCGATAACTCAGGGTGTTCGCTTTCTTTACCAGACTCAAAATCGGGATGCTGATCGCTCTTAGATACTGATCAAAAACCGGGGTAAGATCAATGCCTGCTTTCTGACTGATGTAATTTTCGATTTGTTTGGTACTGACTGTCTGATGATAGAATTCCGAGTTCAAGCCTCTTAAGATCATTCGCCATTGCTCGTCGTCATTGATGATCTGCCGGATGGTATGGAGCAGATTGGCTCCTTTGTAATACATATCCGAGGAGCCATTTCTATTGACTCCATAAGTTCCGATGATCGGTTTATCATTATTGATCCGCTTTCTGGTGCCTACCACATAGGCATTGCTGGCTGCTGTGCCATAGAAATAATCGAGAAATAGATTTTCCGAATAGGCAGTGAATCCCTCGTGAATCCACATATCTGCAACATCCTTGTTGGTGATATTATTGGCAAACCACTCATGACCTGCTTCATGGATAATGATAAAGTCGAACTTCATTCCCCATCCTGTACCACTTAGATCTGTTCCTCGATAGCCATTTGCAAAGCCATTGCCATAAGTGACCGAACTCTGATGTTCCATCCCCAGGTAAGGCACTTCGACCAGTTTGAATCCATCTTCATAAAAAGGGTAGGGACCAAACCAATGCTCAAAAGCTTCCATCATTCGGGTGGCATCTTTGAATTGAACTTTAGCTTTTTCGAGATTTTCCCGAAGCACATAATAATCCATATCCAACGGCCCCTTTTCACCTGGATATTTTTCTCCAAAGTGGGCGTAATCGCCAATGTTGATATTGATACCGTAGTTATTGATGGGGTTTTTCACTTCCCAGTGGTAGGTCTTGGTTTTCGCTTTCTTATTATGATCGATCTTGATAAGTCTTCCGTTGGATACATCCATCAGATTTTCCGGAACTTCCACCGATATCAACACACCTTGATCAGGTTCGTCCGCCGGATGATCTCGATTAGGCCACCAGATGCTCGAACCGATTCCTTGATTTGAATTGGCAATAAATGGCAAACCGTTTGAATCTTCAGACCAAGTCAATCCTCCATCCCAAGGTGGGCGAATTGCGATTACAGGTTTTCCTGAAAAATGTAACTCGATTGAATACGTGGAATCAATGGATTGTAAGTCTTTCAGTGTGATAAAATAGGCCGAACCCTCCTGCTCATAATTCAACTCAACTTGATTTTGAATTACTTTTTCCAAAACCATAGGGGCTTGTAAATCAATCTGAAGTAGATTCTGAGCTCCAGTGACTTTGTAAGTCATGGTATTGATTCCTGAAATGAATTTTTGATCGGGCTCTACCTTCACCTGAAGGTGATAATGCTGCAAATCCCACCAGGCGCGCTGGGGAGTAATTGCACCACGTAGACTGTCTTGTCTGGTAGATTGAATTGGATTAACAATTTGAGCAGTACAATTTTTGGATGAGAAGAAATAGCCAAAACTAGCTAATAGAAGGAGCGTACATAGGCGAAATGAACTCATATCAAAAGTTAAAATCTTCTTTCCAAAGTCTAAATCCACCTTTGAAGGCATTTTGATTAGTGCCCAGTCTGCATCCTTCAGGAATCTCAGTTAGGAGCTTGGAATTCCCTCCACCTAAGACAATATCATCCGGTTGGAATACATTTGTAAAATGTTCTATGCAATTCATGACATGCTTTTCCCAGCGTATAGAACCATTTTTAGTCATATATTCTTTTCCCACGTAGCTTTCGAAGGTTCCTTTTCTGTAAGGAAGATGTCCTGCCTCGAGTGGCAAAACAGTGTTATTGATGACCATAGCTGTACCTAAACCAGTCCCTAAGCCAAGAAAGAGCAATTTCTTCCCTTCATAACTGCCGATTGCCTGCATTGCGGCATCATTGACAATCTTGACAGGGCAGCTAAAAGAGCTTTCAAAGTCATAACTTGCCCAGCCACGACCAAGATTTATGGGCTCGGTAACGACTTTATTATTTTTAACTACGCCGGGGAAGCCCATTGTTATTGCTTCATAATTCCAGTTGGAGGCGTACTCCTTAATTAATGGGACCATTTCTTCTGGTGAAAAATCTGTACCTGAAGGGATTTTAATGCGTTCAGGTTGGCCAGTTGCTAATAGTTTAATGTTTGATCCACCTACGTCAATTACGAGAATATTCATACTTATTTGTTGTTCTTCAGGCTAGCGACACATTCCCTCGACTAGCTTGTAGAATTAATTGGATACTTATTTGGAATGATGCGGGAATCCAAAAATGAAATTAGGTGTTTTTGTGCGTAGCAAAAAAGTTAAATTTAATTTTTATCCTCAGTCAGCGTTTAAACCAGAATATATGTCCGTAATCGGACAGCAGCCTAATTTTCCCAAGAATTTTAGTTGCATGGTTTTAGTTCAGTCAAAAACAGATCCTGAGGATTGAAACAATTGATACCTGTCCGTCGAGTTGGAACCCTCGGCCCCGACAGGACTACGAGACGGTGGAAAGCAGGTAAAACAAGAAAGGAACCCTGTCCCGAGTGCTATCGAGGCAGGGCTGTGGCATAGTAATCTATTCGCTTCTCTGTGCTATGTATAGGATTATACACCGTTAAGCCCCTTCAGAGCCCCTTAAAGCTGCGATTTTGCATTCTTAATTGATCAAGTTTCACCAAATTTTATACCGCTACCACTGCTTTACTGGTGTACTTACAGATGATCGTATCCACCAGCGTTCCAATTTGATAGATCAGCTTTTTAATTCTCCTAAATAGACTTTTTTTAAGTGGGCGAAATTTGAAGTGGCTAGAAGATTGAGATTTGTAACTACCGTTTAAATTAGATTGGAGATTTGCTTTCTGTTGTTTTTACTCTTTCGTCAGCAGATCGGCTCCATTCCAAGTCCCCTCGGAACGATAGGGAGAAAAATTAGCGAATAGCTCTTCACTGTACCAGCCAAGTTCTCTAGTCTTTCGAATTACTTCGGTGTGAAGTTTACTCTTATAGGCATAGGCTATCATCGAATCCAAATCCTTCCAAATACTGAATGTAGCTTGCATAAACCAGGGGTATTCTCCGATTCCTATCGAGAAAACAGATCCATCTTGGTCTTCCAATTTTCTACTCAAATTGGGTACGTACTTCCAGAATTTAGGCAAATATCTCAGCTTTATCCTTGCCCTCGTAATGACGGCTATCTTCCCTTCTGATGCTGGGAAAGTCTGGTCATAAGGATTGGTCTTAGACCAAAATCCATGCGATTTGGTTGTGAACATGAAAAGCGTGTAAAGCTCGGTAGTGCGGGATTTGAACTCGATGAAATGCTCCGACTCCTGAAAATAGTTCTGTGCATGTTCTTCTGAATCCCAAACTCCATGCAACACATAGACATTTGGATTCAACATTTTAGAAAACCCTGTATCACCTCCACTACCCATTAATTTGAAAAATTTCAAGCCAGGCACCTGAGCGAATTTTGGTAACGAAGCTTGCATTTGAGCAAATATCCATAGCATATTCATTCCCTCAAATCTAAAGAGCGTAGTTGTGCAAATTTGTTGATGAGTCATACTAGTCATACTATTTGGCATACAGTTGAGCCATTTTTTAACAGTTAATTTTAATTAAGCTAAAGAGACTTATCAGTTGCCTGATCTTGTCTGGGAAGTAGTGCCGGTGTAATTATCCACATCAATTTTTCGCTTAGCGGATACCATTCCAAAAACAGTGGATTAACGCACATGTTGTGAAATGATTTCAGCGATTCAAAGGAGAAATTTTGAGTATAAATGCCTACAAGTGCATCGGTGAACAAATTAAATTTTCCGCTCTGCGGTATACAAACTTACCCTGATGGCTAAGTAAATTAGAGGTTCGTTCATAAAATATTCACCAGTTCAATAAAGCAGACAAGCAGTACATCTTTTTACCGATCATCTGATTTTAGGAGTCAAACCATTAAAAATTCATTAATTTTTATGCAAGTTCTAAACCTAACTCTTCTATGAGAAACCTGTTTTTGCCATTCTTGTTAATAAGTTTTCAGGTAATCGCACAGCAATCCCCCTCCAAAGCTCAGCGAACCAGTATTGAGACCCAAAATCGTGTAATTCGGCAAGACGTACCGATGACAAATGCAATCCGAAAGGCATTTGATGCTGGGACACGAGATTTTTCGGGAACCCCAGGCCCAAACTATTGGCAGTTGGAAACAGACTTTACGATCAAGGCAAGCTTGGATCCTTCCACACAGACTATTACCGGATCAGAGAAAATACTAGTTCGCAATAGCAGTCCAGATGATCTGGGTCAAATCGTACTTCGGTTAGATCACAATGTATTTCGCGCAGATGTGCCGAGAGGAACCTCCAAACCTGCCGAGAATACTGCTGGAATGATTGTAACTTCCATCAAAGTGGATGGTAAGTCAGTTGATTTGAATGCCGCTCCGGCAAGAAGAAATGACCCTCCAACTTTGAAAGCAACTGGCCTGACAAGTACCATTGCTACAATTTTGCTTTTGGAGCCGATTAAAGCCGGGAGTATTGCAGAATTAGAAATCGAATGGCATACCAAGCTTCCCGGAGGAGACAAGGGTCGAGGACATCGCATGACACAGCGCTTTGACAGTACGCTTTTTCAACCTACCCAATGGTTTCCAAGACTTGCCAAGTACGATGATCTACGGGGTTGGGAGACAAGCTTGTACCTTGGACCAGCGGAGTTTTTCAATAATTTCGGAAGCTTCGACGTCTCAATCACCGTACCGGCGGGCTGGATAGTGAGTGGAACAGGCGTGTTGCAAAATCCATCCGAAGTGCTTACTCCGACCGCAATTCAGCGACTTTCTACTATATTGGATTCAGATTCGGAAGTGACCATTGTAAGTGCAGCCGAAAAAGGCACAGGTAAATCTACCTTGCCGGGTGAGACACTGACTTGGCGGTTTTTGGCAGATAAAGTCAATGATTTTGCTTGGGCGACTTCTGATCGATTTGTTTGGAAAGCGACCCGCGCTATGATTCCCGGCAAAGGACCTGTTCCAATCTATGAGGTTTATATTCCGGAGCGAGCCCGATTTTTCGAAAATGCACTGAAGAATACCAAGCATGCGTTGGAGTTCTACTCAGCACTTTGGGCACCTTATCCTTTTCCCCAACTGACACTCCAAGATGGCCCAAGTGCCGGGATGGAGTATCCGATGGTGATTAATTCCAATCAGGGAGCAGCTGATCACGAGACTGCCCATCAGTGGTGGCCAATGATGCTGGGGACTAACGAAACCCGCTATGGCTGGATGGATGAGGGATTCAATCAATATATGAATGTACTCTCCAACGCGGCATCCCGTGGCGTTGCCTATAATTTGGATGGTTTGGGTCAAAGTTATGGGCGAATTTCAGGAAGTGAAGATGAAGCACCTTTGATGTGGAGTGCCAATGAGGCGGGTTCGGGCTACGGCTTTCAAACCTATCAGAAAACACCATTAATGCTCTCCATGCTGGGGGAATAGTAGGCGATGCGGCAGTGATTGCTGCGATGAAAAAATATACGGATACCTGGGCTTTCAAGCATCCATCGCCTTGGGATTACCTGTTTTTTATGAATAATGCCTTGGGCCAAAATCTCGAATGGTTTTGGTATTACTGGTTATTCACTACAGAATCAGTGAATGGATCTATCGAGAAGGTGATAGCCGAAAATGGGAAAACAACCGTCACGGTAAAGCAAGTAGGGGAGATGCCTTCGCCGGTGGTTCTCAAAGTTGAATTTGAGTCAGAAGGCGCCGGAATCAAATCGCTTCCCAATGCTAAGATGATTGATGCTAGGACAGCGGAAGTGACTTGGCCGATATCGGTTTGGTTTGGCGGAAGTCGCACTTACGATGCAGTAATGGACTTTGGCGGTCGGACAATCAAGAAGATCACACTTGATCCGCATCGAAGATTTCCAGATAAGGAAGTAGGTGATAATGTATGGGAAAATAAATGATGTGATTAACTGCAATGATGCCAGTGAGATCTTCTTCTTTGATTAGCTGGCAAGTAGACTCGCCTCGGCGAAGCAGGCCTGCCCCGCTGTGGCGGGCCCGCCACAGCCAGTCGACCTGATATTCCGATAGCCATCAGAAGATGTACCGGCTTGCCAGTGTTTACTATACAGTAAGCTGTTTTTTGATTTTTACTGGTGCAATTGCGGCTATACACATAAATCAAAATCTTCTGGCTCTTTCGCAGGTTGTTTTATACATTTTAAAAAAAAACTAGTTTGAGAATTAAAAAAAGCTGGAAAGGAATTACACTTTGCATTTAAGTTTTTTGCGCTACTTATCTCAATGCTAACCAAAGCAATTTGCAGTTGTCGTAAATTTTGCGGAAACCACTTTTTTCACCAGTTCACGAAAGGAGACCGCTAATACTTTAGCCCGTTATTTTGCGAAGGATTTTTGCATATTTAGGATAAAACTTAGCCAAAATGAAAAAAATAGCATTGTTGTTTTTCTTAATTACTTCAGTGATGCAATTAGGATTTGCTCAACGGAAACTGATCCATGCCAAGCCGGCTACCTTAGGATTTGATAAGGATTTCATCCACCACAAAGTGGATTCTATTATGCAAATGGGCATCGATAGTTTGGCTTTTCCAGGAGCACAACTTTTGGTAGAAAAGAACGATACAGTTATTTTTCACCAAGCCTACGGTTACCATACCTACGACAACACTCAGCCTGTCGTATTGAACGATTTATACGATTTGGCTTCTGTGACCAAAATTGCGGGGCCTTTACCCGCTTTAATGAAGTTGGTGGACGAAGGAAAACTTGATCTGGACAAACCTTTCAGTACCTATTGGAAACCTTGGAGAAACCGAAAAGACAAAAAAGACCTAACGCTCCGGGAGATTTTGGCACATCAGGCAGGTTTGGTACCCTACATAGTGTTTTTGGAAAAGGTGGTTCGGGAAAATGGTAAGATCAAAAGAAGATTTGTTCATCAATCACCTAATAATCGATTTCAAGGACAAGTATACGATGGGCTTTATATCAGCAATCGTTTTGAACGGAAAATGAATCGAATCATTAACCGATCCAAAGTCTCCGATAAAAAGAAATACCTGTATTCGGGACTCAGTTTTTTGATTTTTCCTAGCTTGATCGAGCAACTCACAGGAACGGATTATCAAACCTATTTGGAAGAGAATTTCTATCAACCCTTAGGTGCACATACCTTGGGATATTTACCTGAGGGAAAAAAATATGAAAACGACATTGTCCCTACCGAGGTGGATTCTCTTTTT
>JBDNIP010000488.1:0-6212 GCA_041688245.1 Algoriphagus sp. | reverse complement strand
CAACCAGTACTGCTTCTTAGGCTCTCGATTCTTTTTGGCAAAGTCTGTTTGAAAACGGTGAGCTTTTAAAAAATTAATCTGAAGATCTTTCCACTGCTGTTCGGTAGCGATGATATTCATGTGCTTTAGTTCTACAAATAATTTGACGCTTATGGTGGGATAATCATCTCTGCCTAGATAGTCTAGATCTGCATCACAAATAATTTTCTGAAGATCATTTAGCGGCGTTTGCGGAATTTTTGTAGCCATCACCAACCCTTTTACTTGGTCAATAATGTCCTGCTTCATCCCTAGATTTTTCATTAAAACTCCTGCCATTTCAGCCCCTACTGCTTCGTGATTTTTAGGGCCGATGAGGAAACCCATATCGTGTACGATAGCACCCATTCTTAGTAAGTATCTATCTCTTTCAGATAAATTCTCTCGACGAATGTATTGCTCGCAAACACTTAATACATTTCTAGTGTGATCCATCCCATGATAGGCAAGAAACTGAGGTAGTTCACCTTTCAATTTATCTAATACCTGTTTTCTGAGCTTTAAATATCCTTGCATGTATACACAGATCTTTTTAACCTAAATATGCGGTTCTAATTTTATGCTACAAAATTAGAAGAAACAATAAGCCAATTTTGAATTTACGTTATTTCGCAGCCAGATAAAATACTGTTCACGACGAGAGAAATCTTGAATTTATTTTTGAGAAAGTCGAATTATTAATTGGCGAATTATTGATTAAGTTTCAAACATTAAAGTGAAAAATTAGACTGGGAAAACCCAAAAGGAGCAGTAATCAACTTCTGAAGTTTTCTATAAAATGGAACTGTGTAGACTATGGCCAAAAGATTCACGATCAACAGGAGAATTTTTATAGGGCAAGGAACGTTTCGAGGAATTATTAGGTCATATCCCAGGTTATTCTGTAATTATGTTGAAAATTTCCTGAATACCAACAATAAGAACTCGTCCATAACTTCAGGATTATCATTCCATGAAAGTTTATTTAAATAGCGTTTGTTTATCAAGTCTATTGCATTGGAAAAGGAACCACTTTCATCGATAGATTTCAGTGCGTGCTTTAATAAATCTGAATTTCCTTCGAATAATACCTTTGAAAACATGATTCGCTGATTAATTGCCAAATTTTCAGATAGCTCCCCAAAAACTCCTTTCATGCCTCGATAGGATTCTTTTTCAAATCTAGATCGAAGTGATGCCGCATCTAAAAAAACTGAATTTATTTCTTTTGCTTTGACACTAAGACTAGCATTGTTCGAAGCTGCGTAACTCAATTTTTCAGTTTTTTCTAACTTTTCATTAACCTTGTCTAAGAATGATGCCGAAGGTGCTTCTTTTGGTTCTTCCTTTTCAATTATCTCCGCTGGATTGTCATTTCCCTGCTCGACAAAGACACTATCTATATCAAATACTTTAATTTCCCCTAGTGTGGCTATCAACAAATTAACAGATTCCAAGGAATCCTTGATGACCTCATAGTTTGCCGCTACAGCCTTTAGGTAGGCTGTATCATCATAGCCAAATCCAGCCTTATCAATCAAAAAAGAAACTACAGGCAAATGCCATTTGTAGTATTTTTTATTCTCTTTGAGAAACTCATTAATTAATCCTTGAGGGGCTTTCCTAATCTCCTCTTGATAAAAATTCACTGGATCGACTGCCACTTGAATGGCATCACTTACCGCCTTTGCAACCAGTGGTTGGAGATAAGACTTCTCTACTTTTATACGCCTTGAAATGACATTCATAAACTGAGTCAACGCTTCATGAACGGCCACATCTCTATAATCAAAAAAGGGATTACTTCTCAATTTTTCCAGTTCTCCCTGCCAGAGTTCGAACAGGCGTTTTATAATGAAAAAATTAACTTGGGTACTGTCTGTTAATTGTATGATATCCTGACCGGTTATAAATTGTCTAGACAAGAAAAACTTCTCGCAGACAATCGCTGCATAGTCTCGCGCATACTTTTCTAAATAATTGCTGTTAATTTGGAGTGTCATTAATATATAGCTTTTAAAAAAAACGAACAAATGCCAAAAATCATCATAGAAAATCTGTTTAATCACACGATTGATTTGGCCCCTTCTGATAGTAAAGTTATTGAAATTATTCATCAAAGTGGTATAGACTGGATGCATGCTTGTGGTAAAAAAGGAAAGTGCACCACTTGTAAATTCATCGTTAAAGAGGGTCTTGAATACCTTTCAGAATTAGCTGATTGTGAATTAGCATTCCGAAAACAAGGTCGTCTGAAAGAAAATGAAAGACTTGCATGCCAAGTTGTGCTTAAATCCGGGACTATTCGTGTCCAAGTCGCCGAGCGAAATAAATTTGCACATATTATCTATAGTAAATAGCATGACATGTTTATCGAACATTCCATAGGAAGAAATAAAAGCCCAGAGAAAAAAGGTCAGATTGAAGTAATCTGTGGATCAATGTTTTCGGGCAAAACAGAGGAATTAATCCGAAGGCTAAATCGGGCCTTGATTGCAAAGCAAAAAGTAGAAATTTTCAAGCCTGCTGTGGACACCCGATACCATACGACAGATGTCGTGTCTCACAATGAAAGCGCTATCCGTTCCACTCCCGTGAATTTTGCAGATGACATTCTGCTAATAAGCGGGGACTGTGATGTAATCGGAATAGATGAAGTTCAATTTTTTGACGATCAAATCATCTCAGTAGCCCAAAAACTTGCCAATTCTGGAAAACGAGTAATCCTAGCTGGTTTGGATATGGATTTCGAGGGAAATCCTTTTGAACCAATGCCTCAACTTATGGCTATAGCAGAATACGTAACAAAGGTGAATGCAATCTGCATGAATTGTGGTGACCTCGCAGCTTTTTCGTATCGCTTGAATGATACAAAAAAACAGGTTCAACTAGGAGAGAAAGAAAGCTATGAAGCTAGATGCAGAAAATGCTTTTATGGAAAATCTATTAATTCGTGATATGCTTAAGAAAACAGCGGGAATCGTTCTTAATTCGATAAAATTCAAAGAAACAAGTATAATTGTGAAGATTTTCACACGTGAACTGGGATTGAAATCCTATCTAGTCAATGGAGTTCGAACACAATCTAAAACAAACAAAATAGCACATTATCAACCGCTGACTATTTTAGATCTTATAGTTTACGAAAAGATAAATACTGGATTGAATCGAATCGCTGAAGCTAGACTTTTGAGAAATCACCAACTGATTTCATTTGAATTTACTCGAATAGGAATAGCTCTATTTATTACAGAGGTAATCTCAAAGTCTATTTACGAGAATTACCAAAACGAATCCCTTTTTGATTTTTTGGAAAATTCAATTGAGGAACTGGATCATCCTGCTTCCAAACTTGACATATTCCCACTGGCTTTTTTGACTGAATTAGCCGGCTTCTTAGGCTTTGCTCCTGATACTGCTCAAGGATACCTTGATGAAAGCCGTTCACAACCTTTTACTCAAGAAGAAATTAAAGAAGCTCGCTGCTTCTTAGATGAGCTAATGGTAAAAGTCTATTCTTGTGATAAGAAAATTAACCTCATACTGAGACGGAAACTATTGGATCACTTATTAGATTTCTATAGCGAGCATTTGGAAAATCCCGGCATTTGGAAGTCCATGACTGTATTAAGACAAGTATTATCTTAATCAACAAATACATCGTTGACAAAATAAAAATTTGCAAATTCCAAATCCAAGGGTTAATATTGTGTCATCACTATTCGTGAGCAGACCAACCAGCTTTGGTTTGTTTATTTCCTGAAGATCTTTTTTGCTCAGAAAATCATTCACAATCGCAATTACCGCATTTCATAATACTATTTATTTCATTATCTCTTTATGTACAACATAGAAGAACTCAGAATCAGATTACTGTCTGAGCTGAAGGAAATCGCAGAGGAATTAGGTGTCAAAAACCACAAATCCCTCAAAAAAGACGATCTCGTATACGCTATTCTCGATCAGCAGGCAATTACGCCAGAGCAGGCTTTGCCAAAAAAGAAGCCTTCCATCGCAAATGCCAGCCCTGCTGAACCTGAAGTAATAAAACCAAAAACTGTAGAATCAAAAAAGGCTGCCCCAGTAGCAGCAAAAACTGAAGAATCAAAAAAAGCAGCTCCAGCAGCAAAAATTGAAGAACTAAAAAAAGCAGCTCCAGCAGCAACTATTGAGGAAGCAGAATATAAGCCAAAATTTAAGAGGCAAAATGTAACCGAAATACCCACTTCACCTCATACTGAAAGTGCAGAGGTTAGTCCAAGGGAAATTAAAGAATGGAAACCAAAACGAGAATCCCCGAAAGAACAACCTGAAAAAAAGCCAAACGCTGAAGCTTCCCCAGAAGAACCAAAACTTTTTAGACCTCGAAAAAAAGTATATGAAGAAGAATCGACTGCTTCCACACCAGTAGAGACTACTTCCGAAACTCAGCCTTCCAGACCGGAACAAGAGGTAGAACTCCCAAAAAGAAAAAATCTCAAACCCCAAGATGAGGAATTTGCACCAGCAGCTGAAGTAGTCCCCCTGGCCAACCGCAAAAAATCTTATGTACACCCTAGAGAATTTGACGGAGTAATCGATAACGAAGGCGTATTGGAAATGATGCAAGAGGGCTACGGCTTCCTACGCTCATTGGATTATAATTATCTTGCTTCGCCTGACGATATTTATGTTTCTCCAAGTCAAGTCAAGCTATTTGGCCTGAAGACTGGTGATCATATCAAAGGATCTATTCGCCCACCAAAAGAAGGTGAAAAGTATTTCGCCTTATTAAAAATCACTACGGTAAACGGTAAGACAACGGACGAAATCAGAGATCGGGTGCCATTCGAGTACCTCACTCCACTTTTCCCGGAAGAAAGATTAAACCTCTCTACCACAGGAGATAAGTTCTCTACGAGAATTGTAGATCTATTTGCTCCTATCGGAAAAGGTCAGCGAGGAATGATCGTAGCTCAACCAAAAACCGGTAAAACAGTATTACTACAACAGATTGCAAATGCAATCACAAAAAATCACCCTGAAGTCCACCTGATGATCCTTTTGATCGATGAGCGACCTGAGGAAGTGACAGACATGGCTAGATCAGTAAATGCAGAGGTAATTTCCTCCACATTTGACGAAACTGCCGACAGACACGTGAAGGTTTCCAATATTGTTTTGGAAAAAGCCAAGCGTATGGTGGAAGTAGGTCATGACGTAGTAATCCTTTTGGATTCTATCACCAGACTTGCAAGAGCACACAATACCGTAGTACCAAGTTCCGGGAAAATTCTCTCTGGTGGTGTGGATGCAAATGCGCTTCACAAGCCAAAGCGTTTCTTCGGTGCAGCTCGAAATGTTGAACATGGAGGTTCATTGACTATAATTGCAACAGCTCTTGTAGAAACAGGTTCTAAGATGGATGAAGTGATCTTTGAAGAATTCAAAGGAACTGGTAATATGGAACTTGCACTAGACCGCAAGCTTTCCAACAGAAGAATCTATCCTGCCATCGATGTGCTTAACTCAGGTACTCGCCGTGAAGACCTTCTGATGGATAAGGAAGAAATGCAACGCGTATGGATTTTAAGAAAATTAATGAGTGATATGAACTCTCAGGAATCGATGGAATTCCTCCTAAACCGGATGAAAGGAACTCGCGATAATGCGGAGTTCCTAATCAGTATGAATGGGTAGAGATGTTTGATGTCAGATGTATCATTATTTGTAAAATCTGACAATACTCAAGTACAATTAACCTTAGAATTTGGTCAAATAACTAATGAAAAAACCGGCTTTATAGAGTCGGTTTTTTCTTATTCACACCTTTCCTATTGGCAGTGTTCCTGTGTCTAAAGGGCTGAATTTTCTTATCAAATATATAACATGCAAAGGAACAACAGGTGGATTCAAGCTATAAATGCAACAATACCATTGTTATCTAGAGCCTTTACAAGAACTTCACTAGGCGATAAATAGCGGTACCTTTTTCTGGGTCTGTTGTGCAATATATTTTTCGCCACTTTTACGGCTTGTTCATCAATGTCGTCAAAGTTAGTTTTCTTGGGGAAATACTGCCTGACGAGCCTATTCAAATTTTCATTTGCATCACTTTCCCAACTGTCGTAAGCTGTTGGCAAAGTTCGGTAAGCTAATAAGCCAATGGCTTTTAAGTTACTTTGTAATTCTAAATTTTTTGAATCCGTATCTGT
>JBDNIP010000487.1:0-1750 GCA_041688245.1 Algoriphagus sp. | reverse complement strand
GCTAAGCTATTTCACCCAGATATGAATTCAAGCGATGATGCTGTTTTAATGTTCAAACGGATCAAGAAATCATATCATACCATGCTGGATTATATAACTTCCGTCAAGCCGGAATCACGGGAAGAGCAATTTTCACTGTCAATTGATGCAGTGGACAAAAATTTATTTTTCTTAAAAATAAAGGAATAATATGCAAAGAGACGGAAAATATATTTACTGCATTATAGCTTCAGACTACGATTATAATTTTGGACCCATCGGAGTTGGAGGGCGTGGCGATTTGGTGACTACCATCGGATTTGAAGGATTATGCATGGTCGTGAGCGATCATTCGCTCAATGACGTTATGGTGAATCCTGAAAATATTCTTGCACACCAAAAAGTAATCGAAGAGGTGATGAAAGAATTCAATAGCATCCTACCTTTGGGATTTGGGAACATTGCAGCTACGCCAGATGAAATACGGAACCTACTTAATCGGATGTATGGGGAATTCAGAGAATTGCTGCGCACATTCGAAAATAAAGTGGAGATAAATGTCAAGTGTACCTGGAAAAATATGGATTGTATTTTTAAGGAAATTGATGAGGAGAATGGAGCCTTTATAAAAATAAAGGAGGATGTAAAAAAAGAACTCGATGTAAGCAGGAAAGAGGAAAAAATAGCCGAAGCCGGTAGAATGGTTGAGAAAGAGCTGAATGAAAAAAAAGAAAAAGAGGCTGAATCAATTCTGGATATATTTAAAAAGGCCACATTTGAACACAAGCATAATAAAACAACCGGTGATGCCATGTTTTTTAACACTGCTTTTTTGATTAACAGCGGCCGGGAAAGAGAGATTGATAATATCATGTCAGATATGGGTGAGAAATATAAAGACCGTATTGATTTTAGTTATACCAGCCCTATGCCAATTTTCAACTTTATCGATTTGAAGATATTTCCGGAGCGATGGGAGGTATAAAAATTATGAATTTGGAATCGGGAATGAGGACTTAAGATTTCTAATTCCTGATGATTCCTTAATCCTAAATGGTCACAAAAATAGAACGAACATAGTATGGAAAACAAATTGGAAACTGACAAGGAAGGTATCTACTTGTATTGCGTTATCAGGCATACTGGTGCAATTGAATTTGGCCCTATCGGTATTGGCACCCGTTACGACCGGGTTTATGGCATTAGCTATAAGGATATATGCGTAGTTGTCAGCCAATCTGAGGTGATTAGATATGAGGCGAGGAGAATTAACTTAACAGCTCATTCACTTGTTATAGAAGAAGTAATGAAACAATTCTCGGTTCTTCCGATAAGGTTTTCGACGATATCAGGTTCCTACAATGAATCAAAGATTTCATCAATTCTTGAAAAGCAATATGGTAAGTTTTCAGATTTATTAGAAAAAATGGAAGGTAAAAAGGAGCTTGGGCTGAAAGTGTTGGCCTTGGAAGAGCCTATATACAAGTACATCTTGGACAAACACCATAGTATACGTGCATTAAAAGAGAAGCTGGCTAAGTTAGATCCTGACAAAGTACATTGGCAGCTGATGCAAATCGGGGAGATGGTTGAAAAAGCGCTTATCAAAGAAAATTCGGATTTCAGTGATAATATTCTAAGTAGGCTGACTCCACTGTCAGATGAATTTAAAATTAACGATAAGTTTGGTGAACGGATGATTTTAAATGCAGCATTTCTTGTTAAAAATGAAAACGAAAACGAATTCGATGAGGCGATCAATGCGTTTGAT
>JBDNIP010000486.1:0-1580 GCA_041688245.1 Algoriphagus sp. | reverse complement strand
AGGCCTGCACCGATAATTGCGCTTTCGCAAAGCGGCGTATTTCGAACACGATCAGCACCGAACCTCGCTTTGAAGCCATCGGTGATTTTGAAAGCACCGCCATATTCTCCAATATCCTGTCCCATCAAGATGAGGTTTGGATACTTTTCCAAGGATTGCCACAGTCCATCTGAGATGGCATCAACAAATCGTTTTTCGGATTTGGAGCCATCGATACTTGGAGTGATCACTTCCTGAGAAAATGGTGCATAGACATCGCACAACTCCAGTTCCAAATCCGGCTCAATTGCATCTTCAGCAAATGCGATTTCCAAACCATCATTGATCGCTTTTTTAACTTTTTTATTGATGTGATCTTTGGTTTTTTCATCCAAGACTCCAATCTCTTCTAAGTAAGCTTGATAATTATCGACCGGATCGAGCTTTCCCCAATCTTCAAATAATTGCTTGGGTATGTACTTCGTTCCAGAAGCTTCTTCATGCCCTCGCATACGGAAAGTAATCGCCTCAACGAGAACTGGTCGAGGGTTTTGGCGAATGTCTTCAGCTAAATCTTTGATCGCATTATATACTTCCAACACATTATTTCCATCGATCCGAAGTGTCTCCATACCGTATCCAGGTCCTTTCTCAGTAAAGTATTTGAATGCAAACTGTTCTGTACTCGGCGTGGAAAGTCCGTAACCATTGTGCTCGACTACGAAAATCACAGGAAGCTTCCAAACGGCTGCGACATTCAATCCCTCATGGAAATCTCCTTCGGAACTTGCGCCATCTCCTGAGAAAACCAGCGTGACTTTCTTTTCTTTGGAAAGTCTATCTGCCAATGCAATCCCATCGGCGATAGCCAACTGTGGTCCGAGATGGGAAATCATCCCGACGATGTGATGTTCATTGCTGCCAAAGTGAAATGAGCGATCACGCCCTTTGGTAAAGCCGGATGCTTTGCCTTGAAACTGCGCAAAAAGCTTTTCTAGCGGCATATTTCTGCCAGTGAAGACCCCCAAATTCCGATGCATCGGGAGAATGTATTCATCTGTAGCTAAGGCATTGACCGCCCCAATCGAAATTGCCTCTTGACCCCAACCGCTAAACCACTTAGAAATCCGGCCTTGGCGAAGTAAAATCAACATTTTCTCTTCGATTCGACGAGGCATGATCAGTGATTCGTAAAGGGAAAGTAGCGTCTCGTCAGAATAGTCTTTTCGATCAAAACTCAAGTGGGTGGTCTGGGTCAATTCTGCCATTTATGTTGGATTTAGATACTAAGTTAGACGAGGATTTAGGCTTTGCAAAGCCTTAAATCAGGCTTTCTGCGAGGTCAGTAAGTAGTCGAGGTAAAAAGTGGCTACAGTCAATCTAAAGCTATAAAATGCAAAACCCCGACCTAGGCCGGGGTGAAAAATAAATGCAAGGGGTTAAAAAGTTTTACTGTATGTCTCAAAAGTAGCTTTCTTAAGACCATCTCACGACCGTTTCCAATTAAGCTTAGTTTAATAAAAAACCTCTCATTTAATATACTGGTAACACTGATTTTGAAAAAGTAAAAACCAACTTGTCTCCTATGTTTTTTGATAAGT